>JAAYLE010000125.1 GCA_012522085.1 Bacillota bacterium
ATGCTTGGCAAGAGCAAAGGAGAGCAGGTGCGGCTTATCCAACGGGCCATCGAGGCCATTCGCAACCAGCCGGATCTAAGTCCCGATGCAAAAAAAAGAGGGATCGAATCCCTCAAGAAGGCCCTCAGCCGGATCGGAGCGTGCTAGCCCTCGTTCGATTGCCGTTCAGTCAAGATCCGCCGGAGCAGCACCCGGTAGCGTTCCTCCATGGACTTCCAGTGGAGAATGGCCGAATCAATGAACTCGGGCTGCACCTCCCGGAAGATCTGCTCCGCCAACTGCCATTCCCGGCAGGCGCTCCGGACTTCATCCTCTAGGGTCTTCTCCTCCGGCTCCTGTTTGCTCCGCTTCCAAAACAATAACTCCTTCACAGGCAACGCCCCCTCACCGTGCTATGGTATTCTATGTCCCATCGCCTGGGACTAGAACACCGGAGGGGTCAGCCGTCTACTTCAATTATCTCGATCTTGGCAAGGGCTCCTTCGACCAGCTCGGGAATGGCTAAAGCCTCCTCCGCCTCTTCCACCCGGGAAAGTCGGGGGCGGGTTTCGGGATGGCGAGGGACAAACACGGTACAGCAGTCCTCATAAGGCAGGATCGACGTCTCATAGGTGCCGATGGCCCGGGCCAGGTCAACTATTCTTTCCTTGTCCATGCCGATCAAGGGCCGCAAGATGGGCAGGGGGGATGCCTCGTTGATCACGGAAATGCTCTCGATGGTTTGGCTGGCCACCTGGCCTAGACTCTCGCCGGTCACTATGGCTGCGGCTTTTCGTTCACGCGCCAGCCCGGCCGCGATCCGCATCATCATCCGCCGCATGATGATCACTCCCAGATCGGGGGGACAATCCCGGTGGATAGCTTTTTGCACCTCGGTAAAATGACAAAGATGCAGGGAAATGGACCCGGCATAGCTGGCCAAGATGCGGCAAAGGTCTAATACTTTCTCCTTGGAGCGTTCACTGGTGAAGGGAGGACTGTGAAAATGGAGGGGTAGGAGCTCAAGCCCCCGCTTCATCATCAGCCATCCGGCAACAGGGCTGTCGATGCCGCCGGAAAGGAGCAGCATCCCCCGTCCACTGGACCCTAGGGGCAGCCCGCCAGGCCCGGGCCAGGTCCTGCTGTACATGTAGGTCCCCTCGGAGCGCAGCTCTACGGAAATGGTCAGCTCCGGCTGCTCCAGATCCACGTGGAGATCGGGATTAGCCCTGAGCAAATGGCCGCCCAGGAGCCGGTTCATTTCCATGGAGTTCATGGGAAAAGATTTATCTGAACGGCGAACATCGACGCGAAAGGACCCTTTATGGCCCTCGGCCATTTTCAAGGCCCACTCCCCAATCTCCTCCAGGTCCCTGCCCACCGTGACAACGGGGCTTAAGGAGACGATACCGAAGACTCTCCTCAGCCTGGGCAACACCTCCCGGGCATCGCCCGCTAAAGGGACAAAGATGCGCCCGTAGGTTCTGTCTATTCTGCGGGATGGAAGACCCGCCAGGGCTTTTTGGATGTTCCTAACCAGCTGCTGTTCGAAGACATGCCGGTTCTTGCCTTTAAGTCCAATCTCCCCATAACGAACCAGGACTTGATCATAAGAGTCCTCTAGGGGATCGTGTCCATAAACGAAATCCATAAGCTGCCTCCTACCCCATAAATTCTCCCAGTTCAGCTGCAACGTGGGCCAAAATCTCCCCGGCTTTCTTGGCCTCCTCGAGGGAATTCCTCCGGGAAAAGCTGACCCGAATGGCCCCGGCAACTTCCGCAGGGGAAAGCCCTAAGCTCTCCAGGACGTGGCTTTGCTTGCGGGCCCTGGAGGAACAGGCAGAGCCCGTCGAAACATAGACGCCCTTTTCCGCGAGGGCATGGACGAGCACTTCCCCCCGAAACCCCGGGAAGGACAGATTGAGGATGTAGGGGCTCCCATTATCGGGGCTGTTTACCCGGCAGCCAGACCCCTTCAGCCTTTCGAGGAAGGCCTTCCGCAGCTCGGCCACCTTGGGCAAGGCCCCTTCCCGTTCTTCTTCAGCGAGGAGGGCCGCCAGGCCGAATCCCCCGATGCCGGCCACATTTTCCGTACCTGAACGCAGTCCCCGCTCCTGGCCGCCCCCAAGGATGAGGGGCGGGATGGCCAAGCCTTCCCGCAGATACAAGGCGCCTACGCCCTTCGGCCCGTGGATCTTATGGCCGCTGAGGGAGAGGAGATCGATGCCCCAGCGGGCAGGCCTTACCGGCAGCTTGCCGAAGGACTGGACGGCATCCACGTGGAAAAAGGGCCTTTGCCTGCCCCTTTGGCTGAGCACTTGGGCCAGCTCAGGCAGGGGATTGATCGAGCCAATCTCATTGTTCACATGAAACAAGGAAACCAAGATGGTCTCGGGTTCCAAAGCCTCAGCCAATTTGGCGGGAGTGATGCGGCCGTCTCCGTCCACTTCCAAGTAAGTTGCCCGGAAGCCCTCATCTTCCAGCTCCCTGAACACTTCCAGGATGGAGGGATGCTCAATCCGCGAGGTGATGATGTGCCTGCCCCGGTTCCCATAGGCCCGGACGACACCTTTGATGGCCATGTTATTGGCTTCGGTCCCGCCGCTGGTAAAAATGATTTCCTTTTCTTTAACGCCGAGGGCCCCCGCCAGGTCCCGCCTGGCCTTGGTGATGACCCGTTCGGCCTGCTGTCCCATGGCATGCAGCGAGGAGGGATTGCCGTAGTTCTCCTGGAGGAGGGACACCATAGCCTCGATGACCTGGGGATGAGGCTTGGTGGTCGCGCTGTTGTCTAGATAAATCGCCACGTTCAACACCAGCCCTACTGGTATTCCTCCCTTATCCTTCCACAGAGGGGGGAATTTTCCTGCGTTACCGGCGGGGGCCGCTCACCAGGGCCGCCAGGAAGCCAAAGACCACTGCAGAGGTAACCCCAAGGCCCGTCAGCTCAAAGGCGCCGGTGAACAGACCTTCCCAGCCTAGCCGCTTCACTTCGGATAGGATTCCGGTGGTGATGGCATTGCCGAAGCCGCAGACGGGAATCAACGCTCCCGCCCCGGCAAACTGAAGCAGGGGCTGGTAAAGTCCAAGTCCAGCCAGGATGGCCCCGGTTACCGTCAGGCCCACCAGGACGTAGGCCGGGGGGAGTTTGAAAAGGTCCATGATCAACTGGGCCAAGGCGCAGATGGCGCCTCCAATGAGGAAGGCCCAAAGATAAGTCATGTTCATCCCTCCTCGATCACTAAGGCGTGGGCGATGCAGGGGATGGATTCCCCTTGCTGGCAGGTCAAGGGACTGAACAAAGCACCAGTCGGCAGGACCAGAATCTTGTGATAACGGCCCTGATACATCTCTTTCAGTACATGCCCGAAAAGGACTGAAGCGATGCAGCCGGCGCCGCTCCCCCCTGCTCCCGCCTTTTGTTGGGGACTGAAGATCAACAGCCCCGCGTCCTGGTGCTTGCCTCCCAGGACGTAGCCCGCATCCTGAAGGAGTTTGTGAAACATCTTGGAGCCCATCCGGGCCAGGTCACCCGTCAAGATGAGATCGTAATCGCCGGGAGTAGTGCCTGTGTCCTGGAAGTGGCGAACTAGAGTATCCGCCGCGGCAGGGGCCATGGCCGATCCCAGGTCATTGGCGTCCTTCAGACCATAATCGACCACTTTGCCCAACGTAGCCTGGGTGACGCGGGGGCCTTGGCCGCTGCTCGCCAAGATGGCCGCGCCCGCACCGGTGACCGTCGTTTGATTGGTTCCCCGATGCTGGATGTTAAGCTCAACGGGATAGCGAAACTGCCTCTCCGCGGTATGATAATGGCTGGCGGCGCCAACTAACACCTTGTCGGCGAACCCTCCATCGATGATCATGGCCCCTAAGGCCAGCCCCTCCCCGATGGTGGCACAGGCGGCGTAAAGGCCAAGGTAGGGTATCCCCAGCTGCCTGGCGACGAAGCTGGAGGTTACTATTTGGTTCAGCAGATCGCCGCCTAGGTAATAGTGGATGTCCCCCGCCTCCAGCTTGGCCTTGGTCAAAGCGCCTTGACAAGCCTCTTCCAACAGCCGGTATTCGGCCTTTTCCGGAGTCTTTTCACCGTACAGATCGGTTTTCGTCACGGTGTCAAAAGAGGCGGCCAGCGGCCCCTCCCCTTCCCGGGGGCCGACGATGGTGGAGGCCGCGATGATATGGGGCGGAGAGCTAAAAGCAATCGTCCCCAGTCCTTGTCTTTTGACGGCCATCACCCCCTAGCGAAAGTAGCCGAGGAGGACTCCCTTAACGAGCCCCACGAGGAAACCAGAGAGAATACCATAGACGAGCACCGGTCCGGCGATGGTGAACATCTTGCAGCCCATGCCGAGGATCAGTCCTTCCCGTTTAAACTCCATGGCGGCGGAGACGATGCTGTTGGAAAACCCGGTAATGGGCACGGCGGCGCCCGCACCGCCCAGCTCCCCCAGCTCATCGTAAACGCCGAGGCCAGTGGCGATCGCTCCCAGGAAGATCATGGCGGCCAGGGTGATGGCGGAAGCTTCAGCCTCTGTTCGTTCCAGTCCTTTGAAGAAGTCGAACACAAACTGGCCGAGCAAACAGATGGCCCCCCCCACCAGGAAGGCCAGGAGCATGTTGCGAAGAAAGGAAGGCCTAGGCTCCATCGCCTTCACCAAGTCCCGGTATTCCTTTTGTTTCGCAGCTTCCTTCGGGTCCACTCCTCCACCTCCCCGGGATAGTATGGCCGTCGAGCCTGTTTCTTAACCCGAGCCATTATCTTCCTGACATAAGAAGAAGTCCCCATGGCCACCTTAGCATCGGG
>JAAYLE010000126.1 GCA_012522085.1 Bacillota bacterium
CTACATCGTTTGAGTCACGATTGCAACATTTGATAATCATCTTTGACAGCCATTCGGGGATCGGGAGACTTACCCACAAACTCTTGACACAGTCAAGACTCACCTCCCTCTTGACCCAGATAGGCTCCACGATACAGGTGATTGGCAGGATCCTTTCCCAATTCCTTCTTGTCCGGAAAATTTTGTTACAACAACGGCAGGTACCATCGGTGAGCTAACGCAACACGCTTAAGTCCCGGCGTGACGCCCACACCTCTGGCCCCGGCTGCGGCTCTTGGATGCGCTTGAGAAGTTCGAGGCTCTCTTGTAGGTCGCGACGGGCAGACTGCCTGTGGTCCCAGGCGTTTTCCCCGCCGCGCGCGAAAAAGGCTGGGCACTCAGTCCTAGCCTTTTCACGTTTTGCCTCCACCTGTTTGACCCCCCAATATTGGACATTTCCTACATCGTTTGAGTCACGATGGCAGCATTTGATAATCATCTTTGACAGCCATTCGGGGATCGGGAGACTTACCCACAAACTCTTGACACAGTCCTGCCGAGACAATGTCCTTGACAACCTTTCCTCCAGTAGGTATAATGACATCAGTCAGCAAGAGTTTGTGTGGGGCTGTAGCTCAGCTGGGAGAGCGCTTGAATGGCATTCAAGAGGTCGTCGGTTCGATCCCGATCAGCTCCACCATTAAGATTATGAGGAGGCCGGATTTACCGGCCTCTTTGCATTAGGTAGCAACGTGCTATACTGGTTATTTCACTCGCCGCGCCTCGACGCCCGCGAGACGCTCTAAGGCCCAGATAAGGGATTGATTGCCGATTTCCTGGTATTGCTCGTCGGCTAGGGTGTTATATAGCTGATAGACGAGGCCTGTGCCAGGCAGAGAGACTCCGAGCTGGGCAGCCGTTTCCAGAACGGCGCGCAGGTCTTTGCGTTGATGTTTGACCATGAAGCCGGGTGAAAAGTCGCCATTGATGATTTTCGGAGCCTGGTTGCTCAAGGTCCAGGATTGGGCGGCGCCGCCGCCAATGGCTTCCAAGACTTTCTCCGGGTCGAGGCCGGCTTTGGCAGCAAGGATCAAGCCCTCACAGGCAGCCAGGAGAGTTAATGCGCAGATCACCTGATTGCACAGTTTAGTCCCCTGACCAGCACCGATGTCGCCGACATGGACGATGTTTTTGCCCATCGCCCTGAACACAGGTAGACACCGCTCGAAGACAGGGGCCTTTCCCCCGACCATGATGGACAAGGTGCCCGCGATGGCTCCTCCCTCACCGCCGCTGACAGGTGCGTCCAACATGTCCACCTTCTTCGCGGCAAGGGCTGCCGCTACTTCCCGGACCGTATGGGGAGGGATGGTGCTCATGTCAATGACTACCTGCCCCGGACGACAGCCTTGGATGACTCCCTGGGAGCCGATGATGACTTCCTTGACATCCGGGGCGTCGCCCACGATGGTGATGATGATGTCGCTGGCCGCCGCCACCTCGGCAGGCGATGATGCTACCTGGGCCCCAGCCGCCTCAAGCTCCTTCGTCTTGCCCGGAGTACGGTTGTAGACCGTCAAGGGGAAACCGGCTTGGCGCAGATTGAGCGCCATCGGTTTGCCCATGATCCCCAGTCCAATAAACCCAACCTTCTCCACCGCTGCACACCTCCTGTAGGGATGATTACGTCAGATCAGCTTACTAATTCGCAGGCAATCTTCGTCTTTCCTCCTTCTGCTTCAAGGACAGAAACTTGATGGACTTTCCGGGAAGTGGTATCCTGAATTTGCTTGGACACTAAGGCAAAGGGGTCATGCGTCTTGCCAGTCGCCAGCAAAGGTTTGCCGTATACGACTCCGTTTCGCGGACATTCCTTTGTCCTTTATTCGGGTCGTCAACAATTGCAAATCCTGACCATCGATTTGATCCTCCTTGCTTATTACGAGGATCTTTTTTGTCTCCTCACCGTTGCCCCCGGCGTAGTCAACCAACTGCACAACACCATCAGACATCTACATAAGGCCCACGGTCTCAATTTGCAGGAAAAGATACGCATCAGGACCCTGGAGGAATGGCTGAAGAGGGCAACGAGCATCAGTCAGGCCATCTCTGACGACGTGTGGGAGTTGATGCAGTCCGGGAAGCCGGGGTTGCATATCATCCATCACTACCGGGATATCTGCCCTAACCTGGCCCAATTCATCGCCGCGGAAAAGATGGTCACCCGGGCCTACAAGAACCGCCCCATTGGCGCCGTCGGTTTCTATGAGCTCGGCGTCTACGGGCCCCGCCTAGAGACGTTGTTCGCCGTCCACCAGCACCATTGGGAGGGCGAAGAAATTAGGCAGTTGGGCCGCTCCCTCCGCTGCCGCCTGATGACGAAGCAAGCTTAGCCGCAGCGAACACCAGTCGCTCCGTGTGCTTGCGGGGGAGACGAAAGCGATAATCATCGTGTACTGCCAGGGGGCAAAGTCCAGCTCGGCGCAATGCCTGGAGGATGAATCGAGTTGGGTATGCCCGCTGCCGGTGTTTTTCTTCAACTTTCCGGTACCGCCCATCTTCAGGCAGGAACATGGTCAAATGCATGTCACAGATCCTGCTCGCTGGTTCGTAATCTGTCTCGAGGATGTAAGATGCCTCGGGCGTATTCACCCCGTAAGAAGATGTGCCGTAGACATTGGCGAGTTTGTAACGGGTGTTCAGGTCGAAGATGAAGAGCCCTCCCGGCCGCAGGCAGCGGTTGACATTCTTGAACACCTTCTGGAGAGCCCGAGGGGATAAGATGTAGTTTAGACTATCACAGCAGCAAATGACCAGATCGTACTCCTCCGGCAGCTCAAGCTGCCGCATATCCTGCTGGATGAGAAGACAAGGAAGGCCTGCCTCCCTCAGCTTAGCCTCCGCCACCGCCAGCATATCGCAGCTAGCATCGACGCCAGTAACATCCACACCTAGACGGGCGAGGCGAACCGCCATTTCCCCGCTGCCGCAGGCTAGATCGAGGGCCTTCTTAGGCTGGAGGCCGCACCTGGCAAGGAGCTGCCAGACATAACGGAGCCATCGATCGTAGTCTACCCCTATTAGCCTGTCATAGACGACGCTCAAGGCGGTATACTTCATGGACTGACAGCCAGTTTTGGGGCATCCCCCCAGAGTCGCTCCAGGGCATAAAATTCCCGCTCAGCTTGCTGGAAGATGTGGACGACCACGTCCCCATAATCCAACAATACCCAGCGGGACCCTTCCCCATCCTCCCGGTGTCGCAGCTTGATGCCAGCTTCCTTGGTACGAGCTATAATCTCATCCCGGACAGCCCGTTGATGCAGGTTGTTGTTGGCCGTGCAAATCACAAAATAGTCGGTCATTGGAGGTAGTTCCTGCATATCCAGGATCACCACATCCTCCGCCTTCTTGTCTAGCGCGGACTTGGCCACCAATGCCGCCACTTGTTCTGGTTTCAGTCTTCATCACCCTCCTTGTCCGTAGAGCTCTCCCTAAAGACGCAAATCCTTGCCGAGAATGACCACCACATCCGTCTCAAGATCCTCGGGCGAGGCCTTGATGACTGCCTGGCTATGGAGGAGGTCGGCTATGCGTCGAGCCACTTGTTCCCTGTCCTGACGAAAATGGACCTCCGTTTGCTGATAATCAAAGCGGGCTGCATTGCCCACCGTGACTACGTCGTAACCCTCTCCCTGCAGGGACTGGGCCACCTGGCGAGCAACGCCGCTTTGCCCGTTCCCATTTAGAACCTGAACCGTCACCACCGGTGTGGAATGGAAAAGGTCCTGAACGACCCTTTTCAACTTGTCTTGATCAGCCAGCCAGTAGCTGGCGGAGCCTATCTCGCCCCCCACTCCCGGAACTACCCGGGATTTGACCTTTTGCAAGTCCATATCCCGCAGGGCCAAACCAAGCTTCACCATGGTCTGGGCGGGCATATCAGTCTGCACCGCTGACCTGAAATCATCAATGAGGGCCGGGACCTTGGCTATGACAGTTGGCTTGACTAGTTCCCGGGCCAAGGCTTCGAGGAATCTCTGCTGCCTTTGGACTCGTCCACCGTAAAGCTCCTGGACAGGATCGACTAGGGAAACATCCCCTAAGCCATCGGCCCGATAGCGGATATAATTCAGCGCTTGCCGGCCATCGAGGACTTGTCGTCCCGGGTGCAGGTCGATATGCAATCCCTGGGCCCGATCTTGATACCGCATCCGCTTTTCGACGTCGATCTCCACTCCGCCAAGGGTGTCAACGATATGTTCAAACCCGGCAAAATCGACCACCACATAGTAATCGATGTCGATCCCGAGCCAGTTCTCCACCGTCTTCTTGGCCAGCTGGGGACCACCAAAGGCATAAGCCGTGTTAATCCTATTGTAACCCCGACCCGGGATCATGACCCTTGTGTCCCGGGGAACTGACAGGACCCCCACTTCCTTGGCCTTGGGATCGACGCTGACGAGGATGATGGTGTCAGTCCGGCCAGGATCGTATTCCCCCTTGTCAGCTCCCAGGACGAGGATGTTGGTCCGCTCAGGGTCAGCTGCCCCCTGCTGGACTCCCCTGGTCCCCATCCTGTAAGTAATGATCGCCGTCCCGATCATCAGCACCAAAGCTACGATCCCTACAATCAACGCAAAAAGGGAGCGTCTACGCCGCTTCTCCCGTTTCAACTCCCTTTTCATTTCCATCTCTTGCTTTTTCTGAGCCACTTCTTCCGGGGACAGCACCGACTCGAGACCCCCTAATCCCGGTTCAATATCAGCCAATTTCGCGCTTCAATCATAGAGGGATGGACCGGCCAACCCTGTTGCAGCATGTAGTTGATTTTTTGATCAAAGGCGACCAACAGCGCTTCATCCAGATCTTTATCCACAAGGGCCCGGACACGTTCAATTCCAGGGAAGCTTCGTCCATCCTCGGTATAGTCGGAAAGGAAAGTGATCTTCTCCAGGAGAGACATAGCAGCACGACCCGTTGTATGCCACCGGATAGCATCAAGCACCTGCTCGTCGGTTATTCCATACTTGTGGCGGGCAAATTCGGCGCCAACGGGCGCATGGAGCAATACCGGGAAATAGTGCTCAATCTCAGAGATTATGATACCAAATTCTACCCCCCATTTCAACAGGATATTCCTGGGGAGGTCCCGGGCGCAATCGTGCAGGAGACAGGCCTGGATCGTTTCCAATCGCGGCGCGCCCCAGATTTCTGCCAGCCGTTCACCCGCCTCGGCCACCCTGAGACAGTGCTCATAACGGGGAAGGGGTATGGAGTTTTTTAAACGTCTAGTTAGCTGGTGCAATTGGCTTCCCTCACATTGCTAATGCTAAAGATTGGATGATTCGGATGAAACTAGGGATGTTTGGCCTATCTAAGCGAAGGATAGACTTGGTAGGCCAGCATACCAACGCTGATGAAGAGACGATAGGTGGACCTATTGGATGCTCGTCCGGAGCAGACCAGGCAGTAGGACCACATCCACCTTATCGCAAGTTTCAAGTTCTAAGGGATCACAGGTCTCGGTCAACATTCCCTACGGGGGCGGACAGGGAGTTTCCACCATGGCCGGGATCGGTTCAAAGGCGAAGGGCGCGCCTTGGCGACGCACCCTAGTTAGCTCTTTACTCGGGACGCGGCTTTGCTTCGCTTACCACCAGCTCGCGACCTTCCAGTTGGGCTCCATTCATGTTGGCGATCATAGCCTCTGCATCCTCATCGCGAACTTCCACAAAGCCAAAACCCCGGGAGCGTCCAGTGAGTCGATCGGTGATTATCCTCGCTGCCAATACCTCGCCATGGGCACTAAAAGCCTCGATCAGTTCTTCCTCTGTCGTTGACCAGGGTAGATTCCCAACGTACAGAGTCTTATTCATTTAGAATTCACCTCAATCCGTGACAGGATCCTCGGTTGTATTGTGCCCGACCGACCCACTGTTATGCTCACGGTAAAGCCCCGCCTTGGCGATATAGTAGGCCACTGTTTCGGGTAATAGGTACCGGATCGGACGTCCACTAGCCACCCGTTCGCGCACATCAGTGGAGGAGATGGCCAAGGCCGGTACCTGCAACAGACGGATTCTGTCCTTGTTATTTGTATAGAGTTCTCCCAGCACTTCCTGAAGTCTGTCCAGGGAGTGGCCAGGACGACTGGCTGCCACGAAAACACAGGTGCGGAGCAGTTCTTCGGGATTCTTCCAGGTGAGTATCTCCAGGATGGCATCCGCCCCGGTGATGAAGAAAAGCTCGACTTCGGGCCCGTAGACGGTGCGAAGATCCCTTAGGGTGTCTATGGTATAAGTCTTTCCATCCCGATCCATATCAACGCGGGAAACAGAAAAGTAGGGATTAGTGAGGGTCGCAAGAACCGTCATCAAATAGCGGTGTTTGGCCTCAGTCACAGCGTATGCCTTATGGGGCGGATCGCCAGTTGGAACGAAGACCACCTCATCTAGCTCCAGTTCCACCCGGGCCGCCTCTGCGGTCACTAGATGTCCGTAATGAATGGGGTCAAAGGTGCCGCCCATAATCCCCACTCTCATTGACAACGCCCTCTTTCTAACGAACCTGTCCTTCTCCGTAAACGATGAACTTGGTTGTCGTCAATTCCTCAAGTCCCATGGGGCCCCTGGCATGGAGCTTCTGCGTCGAAATGCCGATCTCCGCCCCAAGTCCGAACTGGCCCCCGTCAGTAAAGCGGGTGGAAGCATTAACGTATACTGCCGCGGCATCAACCTCCCGTAAAAAGCGACGCGCCGCCTGATAATCCCGGGTGACAATGGCTTCTGAATGCTTTGTCCCGTAGCGGGCAATATGGTCCAAGGCCTCATCGAGGGAGTCCACCACCCTTACGGCCAGGACCAGGTCTAAATATTCCTCATGCCAGTCTTCTTCTTGGGCCGGTTGGGCTTCAGGCACCAGCGCCAGGGTCCGGGGACAACCCCGGATCTGCACCCCCCGCTCAATCAGCTGGGGAGCTAATGCAGGAAGGAACCCATCGGCCGCATCTTGGTGGACCAGGAGAGTTTCCATGGCGTTGCACACACCGGGCCGCTGGCACTTAGCATTGATGGCGATGCTTTGGGCCATGTTCAGATCGGCATCCGCATGGACATACACGTGGCAATTACCCACCCCCGTCTCGATGACGGGAATGGTGCTGTTTTCGACTACAGTCCGGATAAGACCGGCTCCGCCGCGGGGTATGAGGACGTCGATCAGGCCCCTTTGCTTCATCATTGCCGTCACTGCTTCCCGGTCCGTTGACTCGATCAGCTGGATGGCATCAAGGGGCAGATCCGTCTTCCCAGCGCCCTGGGTCAAGGCTTTGACGATGGCGATGTTGGAGTTTAGGGCCTCCGAGCCGCCCCTCAGGACCACCGCGTTCCCCGCCTTGAGGCACAAAGCCGCGGCATCGGCAGTCACGTTGGGCCTGGCCTCATAGATGATCCCCACCACGCCCAACGGCACCCGCACCCGCCCTACTTCCAAGCCGCTGGGCACCCGCCATGCCCGGACCACTTCCCCCACCGGATCGGGAAGACTGGCCACAGCCCGCAGGCCCTCCACCATGTCCCGCACCCGCCGCTCACTTAAGGTCAAGCGGTCGATCAGGGCTGGCGTTAGGCCGCTCGCCCGGGCAGATTTCACATCCTCGGCATTGGCGGCTAAGATCTCCGGGGCGCTTGTCTCCAAGGCTTGGGCCATAGCCGCGAGGGCCGCGTTTTTCTGGGTGGATGATAGGGCAGCCATCTTGCGGGCGGCGGCTTGGGCCGCCTCCGCCTGCCGGCGAACTTGCTCCTCAATGCTAATCATCAGCACGCCCCCCTTCGCAAAGGGCCAGGTTGTCCCGATGGATCACTTCATCGTAGTCCCGGTATCCCAAAAGCTCTTCTGCCTTCTGGGTGGATAGACCCTTGATCTTCACGAGTTCGGAGGAAGAATAGTTTACCAGGCCGCGAGCCACCTCAGGGCCTTCATCCATCACCACCCGCACCACATCCCCGGGAGCAAACTCACCTTCGACACCAACCACTCCCACCGGCAGCAGGCTCTTGCCCTGGTTCATCAAAGCTTCGGCGGCTCCCCCGTCGATGATCACCCGTCCCCGGGGGCGCTGATAGAAGGCGATCCATCGCTTGCGACCCTGCAGCGCATGATCTTGGGGATGAAACAGGGTGCCCAGGGGCTCCCCCGCCAGGATGCGCCCGATGGCTCCCGCCTCCCGCCCATTGGCAATGACCATCGCCGCTCCCGAGGCAGTGGCGATGCGGGCGGCCTCCAGTTTCGTGACCATCCCCCCTACGCCCCGGGAACTCCCGGCTCCTCCCGCGGCAGCCCAAAGGTCAGGCGTGATCTCCCTGATCTCCGCCAGCACCTGGGCCTCCGGGTCGATCCTGGGATCGGCCGTAAAAACTCCATCCACATCGGACAGGATGATCAACAGATCGGCCCCCACCAGCCCGCTAACCAGCGCCGACAGGGTGTCGTTGTCCCCTACGCGAATCTCTTCCACCGCGACTGTGTCGTTTTCGTTGATGATGGGGATGACGCCATAATCGAGCAAGGTTAGGAGAGTATTGCGGGAATTGAGGAAGCGGCGCCGATCGTTTAGATCCTCCTGAGTCAGCAAGACTTGGGCGACGATCTGACCATATTCGGAAAAAAGCTTTTCGTAAATCTGCATCAACAGCCCCTGGCCGATGGCAGCCATCGCTTGTTTGCCCGGGAGGGTGGCGGGGCGCTTATCCAGACCCAAGCGGCTCATGCCAGCGCCGATCGCCCCGGAAGTGACCAAGAGCACGTCCTTGCCGGAGTTGGCCACATCAGCGATCTCCCTGACGAGCTTCTCCATCTGCCCCAAGTCCAATTTCCCGGTGGCGTGGGTGATGGTGCTTGTGCCTACCTTGACCACCAGCCGCCGCACCCCGGCCAGGGTCAGCTTCCTAGCCTCGTTACTCAACGAACTCAAATTCCAGGTCCCCTACCTTTACCGTATCTCCGTCCTGCACCCCAGCCTCCCGCAGGGCATCGGTCACACCGATCCGCTGGAGAGTGCGCTGAATGTACATCAGCGTCTCGTAGTTGTTCAAGTCCAAGCGGGCTAGCCAGCTTTCGAAGCCCTCGCCTTCAACTACGAACACATCCCCCTCTTTGGCGATGGCAAAATCCCTTAGGGATGGAGGGCGACTTGGCCGATAGAATACATACTCGTTCTCCTCTTCCTGGGTGGAATCCTTCTCCAGGCGAGTAATTTCGTCCAGGAGGGCCGCCGCCCTTCCGATCAGGCGATCGACTCCCTCCCCCGTCGCCGCTGAAATGGGAAAGACTTCGTAGCCCAATCCGGCTAGGCTGTCGTTGATCCTGGGCAAGTGGTCGGCCGCTTGGGGCAAGTCGATCTTGTTGGCAGCAACCAGCTGGGGTCTTTCGGCCAGCTTCGGATCATAGAGCCGCAGCTCTTCATTGATCCTATGGAAATCCGCAACGGGGTCCCGTCCTTCCAAAGCCGCCGCATCCAGCACGTGGATGAGTACCCGCGTCCTTTCCACGTGGCGCAAGAAGGCGTGACCCAGGCCGACCCCCTGATGGGCGCCTTCAATGAGTCCCGGGATGTCGGCGACCACGAAGCTGGTATGATCATCTAAGGCGACGACCCCCAGATTAGGGACGATGGTGGTAAAAGGATAGGAGGCAATCTTGGGCCGGGCCGCGGAAATCCGGGCAATGAGGCTTGACTTGCCCACATTGGGGTAGCCAATCAGTCCCACATCGGCCAGGAGCTTAAGCTCCAGTTCCAAGACGCGTTCCTCGCCCCCTTCGCCCTTCTGGGCGAACGCGGGAGCCTGGCGGGTTGGTCCCACGAAGGCGGCGTTTCCCTGGCCGCCCCTGCCCCCCCTGGCGACGACCATGGTCTGCCCGTGGCGGGTAAGGTCGCCAATGACTTGTCCGTCGACCTTGACGATGGTGCCCACCGGCACCTTGATGATGTGGTCCGCCCCTGATCGGCCTTGTTTGCGGCCGCCCCCGCCGCGGGCGCCGTTTTCCGCCTTGAAGTGGGCCCGATAGCGGAATTCCACCAGGGTGCGCAGTCCCTCATCGGCCATCAGGACCACATCGCCGCCTTTGCCCCCATTCCCGCCATCGGGACCCCCGGCAGGGACATACTTCTCCCGGCGAAAGCTAACCACCCCATCGCCGCCATCGCCGGCTTTCACCCTGATTACCGCCTGATCGACAAACACGACTCCACCTCCATGTCTTGGCAAAAAACGCCTCTGGTCTATAGCCAAAGGCGTTTTCAACAGCAAAAACCCAATTGGGGTTAGGCGGTGACGCTTTCGTAGACGCTGACTCGCCTACTCCTGCGGCCATCATGCTCGAAGGCCACATAGCCATCGATCTTGGCGAACAAAGTGTCGTCCTTGCCGAGGCCTACATTGCGTCCAGGCTTGAACTTGGTTCCCCTTTGCCGCACGAGAATGCTTCCAGCGCTGACGAACTGACCGCCGAATCGCTTAACACCCAAACGCTGGGCTGCACTATCACGACCGTTTCGCGAGCTGCCAACGCCCTTTTTCGATGCAAATAATTGCAGGTCAAACCGAAACATCATGGCCAAAGCCCCCTTTCTCGCTGATTCGCTTTAGGGTCACATAATCCGGATATCTCGCCGCGATCTGTTCCAGACCGCTAACCATTGTCTTGAGCAACAGCTGAACGCCCTGATCCTCGTAGGAAGGAAGCTCACAGGAGAGTTCTCCCTCCTGCACATCGACCCGGGGTTGGGCGCCCGCATGCTCCGCCAGGCCAAGGACCGCCGTCTGGGTTAGGGCTGACACAGCCGCACAGACGATGTCCTCCCCGTGGGGTGCAAAGCCCGCATGCCCATGAACCCTAAACCCCACCATGAGTCCCTGGGCATCCTCATACAGCTCTACCTGAATCATAGGACCAGCTGTGCAATGGTCAACTTCGTGAACGGCTGCCGATGGCCCCGTCGGCGCCGATAGTTCTTCTTGGGCTTGTACTTGAAAACCAAAATTTTCTTCTCTTTGCCGTGCTCAACCACGTTAGCCACGACCTTAGCCCCTTCGACAAAGGGAGTCCCGACTTTTACTCCATCTTCGCCAGCAACCAACAAAACCTTGTCCAGTTCAACTTGGGAGCCTTCAGGGGCATCCAACCGCTCCACCACGATGGTGTCGCCTTCGGCCACCTTGTACTGCTTGCCCCCTGTTTCAATGATTGCGTACTTCAGAACATCCACCCCCAGGATGCGACAGGCTCGCCGGAATCAAGGCTAACCCCAAGAGGTTATTCAAGGCCCGCTCCGAGCGGCTAGAATGGCGACTAAGCCACTCACACACGCATCATAGCACAGGAGTCTAGGGGTGTCAAGCTCGATCGCAGCTAGCTTACGGGACTGTCTGCGGCAGAACCTGTCGGCAGAATATTCCTGGCGGCAAGTTGCTAATTTGCCCTTGACCCTCACGTTGCGTGATAGTTTATAGTGTTGATTGAAAGGGCGTGATGACATGGCCATGAAGGTGAAAGAGGTGGCCGACCTGGTGGGGGTGAGTGTGCGCACACTCCATCACTATGACGAGATTGGACTGCTGAAGCCCGATGGAACGACCGCGTCGGGACACCGCCTCTACTCCCAAGAGAATCTGGATGCGCTGCAGCAAATCCTGTTCTTCCGGGAGCTCGGGTTTCCTCTGCAGGAGATCAAGAGGATCATCAACAGCCCTTCCTTCGATCGGCGGGAGGCGCTGCTCCTGCACCGGGAGATGCTGCTGGAAAAGCGCCGGCGGCTCGATCGGATGCTGGCGACTATCGACAAGACCCTCAGACACATGAAAGGGGAAGTGGACATGACCAACGAGGAGAAATTTGCTGGCTTTGATTTCCGTCATAATCCCTATGAGGAAGAAGCCCGGCGGCGCTGGGGCGATGCGGCCGTTGACAAGGCCAATGCCCGCATTGCTGGACGGGAGGAGGCCATCGCGGCAGAGATGGAAGCTATTTTTGAGCAACTGGCCGGCCTGCGCGAAAGCTCGCCAGGTTCGCCGGAAACCCAGGCAGCCATCAAGGCATGGTATGATTTCCTGAACGACAATTTCGGGGACTACTCCCCCGCCGCGTTCAAGGGCCTGGGCGAGATGTACGTTGCCGATGAACGCTTCACGGCCAGCATCGATCGCTTCGGCGAAGGATTGGCCGCTTTCATGCGCGACGCCATGGCCATTTTCGCGGAGGGGAAATAGGGAAGACGGGGCGGAAGGGTCCGCCCCGCCAATGTCTTCGAAGACATCAAGGTCTAGTTCTCCTGGGCTAAGGACTGGGCAACTTCCCGTCCTTTGGCATAGGTTCGGTAGACCTTGGTAATCTCTACCTTAATATTGTCCCCCACCCGGTCCCCTGCGCCCTCCACATTCACCACGTAGCCTTCCAGCCTGGCAATTCCATCCCGGGGATTGGTGGCGTGGGGCTCTTCCACTTCTAGGTCGAGGATCTGTCCTTCCTTAACGGGAAAAGCAGCCTCTTCGACGGCTTCCTTGGAGTTGGCGATGACGATCTCAACAGTCTCGGTATGGAGTTCTTCACAGCCTTTGACATAAATGGCCTTGCCGATCTCCTCTTCCAGCCGACGCAAATTGGAGCCGTTGGCTCCGATGAGCAGGGCCGCAACGGAGGGATGGGCGGAGACCAAGAGGGCCTCACATTCCTTCTCCCGAGCTGCCATCGCCAGCTCCCGCTCAGCCCTGTGGGCGACCGTCTCTTCAGAAAGCACCCGTCCGCTGCCCCGGCAATAGGGACAGGGCCGCTGCAGCTGACTGCTAAGGGGCTGCTTGACCTTCTTCCGGGTGAGCTCCACTAAACCCAGACTGGTGAAACCGAGGATATGGACTTTTGTCTTGTCGAGTCTGACCTCTTCTTCCAACCGAGCCAAGACCTTCTCTTTATGCTCGGGACTGTCCATGTCGATGAAGTCAATAATGACAATGCCGCCGATGTTGCGCAAGCGCAGCTGCCGGGCGATTTCCGCGGCAGCCTCCAGGTTGGTTTTCAAGACGGTGTGGGCCAGATTCTTGGAGCCGATGTACTTGCCAGTGTTGACATCGATGCTGACTAGGGCTTCGGTCTGGTCGATGACCACATAGCCGCCGCAATCGAGCCAAACCTTCTGCTGCAGTGCCTTCTCTATCTCCCGTTCAATGCCCACCGCCTCAAAGAGGGGTAATGGATCGGTATACAAGACTACCTTCTCCTTGAGGGATGGAGCAACTTGGTCCAAGAAATCCAAAGTCCGCTCATACTCCTCCCGGGAGTCGATGATGAACTTGTCGGCTTCCGCCGTGAATAGATCCCGGACTACCCGGTAAATCAGGTCATAGTCCTTGTAGAGCAGAGCCGGAGCAGAATACCGGCGGGCCTTGGTTTGAAGCTTATTCCATAATCGAAGGAGGAACTGGCAATCCTTCGCCAACTCCTCCTCGCCCCGCCCTTCGGCCGCCGTTCGGACGATGACCCCCATGTTTTTCGGCTTCACTTGCCTTGCGATCTCTCGCAGCCGCTCCCGTTCCCCTTCATCTTCGATCCGGCGGGAGATGCCGATGTACTCCACCGTCGGCATCAAGACTAGATAGCGGCCAGGCAGGGACAGATGTCCGATCACCCTAGCCCCCTTGTTCCCCATGGCTTCCTTAGTCACCTGAACGATTATCTCCTGGCCTTCCCGCAGCATCTCTTTAATGGAGTGATAATGGACTCCCTGGACTGGACGGTCCCCCGAGTGCCCATTATGGGGAACGAGGACATCATCGACATACAAGAAAGCATTGCGTTCAAGACCAATATCGACAAAGGCAGCTTCCATCCCCGGGAGGATGTTCTCCACCCGCCCTTTATAAATATTGCCCACAATTTTCTGGTCATGTTCCCGTTCTATATAAAGCTCTACGAGACGTTGGTTCTCCCTGACTGCAACCCGGGTTTCCCCCCGGCTAACGTTGACAATTATTTCCTTATACATTTTCTCAGCTCCCATCGACAACAACCCCCGCCTCCTCCATTGGCGAACTCAGTCGCCCTTCTCGGGCAATGAATAGGCCGACGCGATGGATATGCCACTGGGTCGGCTCCTCTCCCAGCAGGGTAAGCAGCTCATCCGGTCGCACGTTGCCCCGGCTGCCGCTGCGAACAAGCATATTTATCTCGTCCCCTGCAACTTCCGCCCGCAAAATCAATGGCCTGAGGTTGACTTGCCTGGTTCCCGACTTAGTGGTCCGTTCGACCAGCACAGTCTTTTCCTGGAGAAGGTCTGCCAAGGCGGATTGCAGCCTCTCCCATTTCCCGTCATCGAGGGGCCAAAGGGGCCTCAGTTCGTAGGCCGCGGTATCGACAATCGCCATCAACGGACGGGCAGCCGCCGGCACCTCGCCGGCGGCTGTGACCCGAAGATCGTCCGGCAAGACGTCATTGAGTCGGTGGATAGCGTCCCCAAGCTGAACCGGAGAGGCCAATTCTACGTCCAAGTATTCCGCCTCGCTGGTTGCGCCCAGCGCTAAGGCGGAGGCAAAGGTGAGCTTGGGCCGGGGGTGATAGCCTTGGGTCAAAGCCAAAGGCAGGGCCGCCCGCCGCAGGGCCCGTTCAAAAGTCCGCATTAGGTCCAGATGGGATATAAAGCGCACCCCAGGTCCCTTGGTGAAGCAGAGTCGTACGCGCATCGTCAATCACCTACTATCCGGTTCGCTACCCCTAGGCGGGTGCACACTCCGCACCCGGGACATTCCTCAACGCGGCAGTCCCCCGTTGGCTGTCCCTCTAGAGCCCGCTTATGCTCCCGCATCAAGAATCCCTTGGTCACCCCTGCATCGATATGGCTCCACGGCAAAACTTCCTCGTATTCCCGCCGGCGGTTGGCATAAAAAGTCGGATCCAAGCCGCATTCCTGGAATGCCTGGGTCCACTTAGGGAAGGAAAAGTGCTCCGACCAGCCATCGAAGCGGCACCCTAGCTCCACGGCCCTCGCCAGGGCCCGGCCGACCCGCCTGTCCCCCCGGGCAAAGACCCCCTCCAAAAAGCTGGTCCTAACGTCATGCCAGCTAAGCTGGATGCGGCGTCCTTTGATCCCTTGGGTGAGCAAGCGCTGCCTTTCTTCCAGCACCTCCATGGACGCTTGGGGCTCCCACTGGAAAGGCGTGTGGCTCTTAGGCACGAAAGAGGAGACGCTGACACTAACCTTAACCCTCGGCCCCTGTCGATGCCGCCGAGCTACATCTAATACTTTGTTGGCCAAGTCGATGATGCCCAGCACATCTTCCTCCGTTTCCGTGGGCAGCCCTAACATGAAATAAAGTTTGACGCTATCCCAGCCGGCGGCGAAGGCCTCCTCCACCCCGCGCAAGAGGTCTTCTTCGGTGATGTTTTTGTTGATCACATCCCGCAGCCGCTGGGTGCCCGCTTCCGGCGCAAAGGTGAGGTTCGTCTTCCTCATTTTCCGAATCTCCTCGGCCAATTCGCCCTTGAAGCTGTCCACCCGGAGGGAAGGAAGGGACAAGGCGATGCCCTGATCCCGGTAGCGGCTCATCAAGTCCGCAGCTAGATCCTCGATGCAGGTATAATCCCCGGTGCTCAAAGATGATAGGGCCAGCTCCTCATAACCGGTGTTCCTAATCAGCTCATCCGCTTGGCGAAGCAAAGTGGAAGCCTCCCGCTCCCTGACGGGCCGATAGATCATCCCCGCCTGGCAAAATCGACAGCCCCGGGTGCAGCCCCGAAAGACTTCTAAAGTTGCCCGATCATGGATAGCATCGATATAAGGGACGACAAAGGCATCGGGGTAAGGAGCCCGGTCCAAGTCCGGCACCACTTGCTTCCTGACCCGGGGAGGAACTCCCTCTCGATTTGGGCTGATGCTCGCCACCCGGCCATCGGGGTGATACTCAACATCGTAGAAGGCAGGCACGTAAATCCCCTGGATTTTCCGGGCGGCTTCCAGGAGAAACTCCTCCCGGGGCAGCCGACCCCGGTGGAGGAGTCCTAAAGCCAGGTCGATCAGCTCGTCGATGACATACTCCCCCTCACCGATGGCGAATAGATCGATGAAATCCGCCAGGGGCTCTGGATTGTAAGCGCACGGACCGCCGGCGATAATGATGGGATGGCCTTCATCCCGATCCCGAGCTCGGGGCGGAATCCCCGCAAGATGGAGCATATTCAAAATATTGCTGTAGCTAAGCTCATACTGGAGAGTAAACCCGATGAGATGAAAATCCCTCAGAGGGCGATGGGATTCCAGGCTGAAAAGGGGTAGATCCCTTCGGATCAGCTGTTCTTCCATATCCGTCCAGGGTGCGAAGACCCGCTCGGCCAAAGCATCCTGCCGCTGATTGACGATGTGATACAAGATCTTTAGGCCCAAGTGACCCATCCCCACGTCATAAACGTCGGGAAAGGCCAGGGCCATTTTCAGGGGCACCTTTGCCCAATCCTTGCGAATGGAATTGTATTCGTTGCCCAAATAGCGAGCCGGCCGACTTACCGCCGGCAAAACCTCTGTATGCAATGCTGTCTCCAACTGACACATCTCCCTAACTGGCTGCCCACCCCTTCTATTATAACAACTACCGGAGGAAATTAACACCGGTGCCTTAGCAGTCCCTCAAGGGGCGTCTCAACACCCACTTGCAAGAGCCCGTCAAGGACTTCTGTTTCCGTGATGGACCCTAAAATCCGACCAGCCTCGTCGACCACCGTAATCACGCTGTACTTTTGGGGACTAAGGTGTTTAATCAGCTCCTTCAAAGGGATGGTGCCCCTAGCCACCAGGGGTTGGGCGCCGATCACCTTCTTTTCCATCAGCTCCTGCTTCTTGCGGGCCAGGGACCTCATCAGGACATAGATGGCCATGCCCTGCTCCCGCCCGGCGCTGTAAAACAGGAAAAAGGCCATCACCAGCAGGCCGGGATAGCGCCTGTGACAAAGGAACTCGTAGGTTCCAATGCACCCCAGGATGATGGCCAGTCCCTTCCCCAGCCGGGCCGCCCGGATGGTAGCCTCCCGGTAGCCCATGACCCTGGTCAGCCGCGCCCGCCAACACCGCCCCCCATCAAGGGGCATGGCCGGCAGCAGGTTAACCAGGCCGATGGCCAGGTTGGATCGCAGGGACAGCTCAAGCCAAGCACTGGGCAGGGCTTCGATGAGGAGCAGGTAGTAGGAAAGGCCGGCGAGGAAAAGACTGGTCAGGGGGCCGGCCAGGGCGACGCAGATCTCCACAAACGGATCGGCTTCCAGGAGGCCGTCGATCCTAGCCACCCCGCCGAAGGGCAGAAGCTCCACCTCCTGGACCCGCAGGCCGAAGCTCTGGGCCATAATGACATGGCCCAGTTCATGGAGCAAGACTAAGAAAAAGATGAACAGGGTGGGAACCAATAGACCCACAAAGGATAGGACCGCAAGCAGGATGAGGAAGTAAGGATTTAGCAGAAAGCGGATGCCGCCTGCCTGCAGGAACTTCATGGGCAGCGCCTAGGGGGTGGTGGCAGAATTGGGCCAGAGGCGAAACAGATCAAATTTCCCCGAAACGACCTCCAAAGACGGGAACGAGGAGGTAAGGACGGCGAAATCAAAATCCGTCGTCAGGACGAAAGCAATGTATTCCTCCAGCCGTTGGAGGGCTGGATACTTAATGCTCCCCAGAGCGCTGACCAGGATGAATAGGATCAGGGCGAAGAAAAGACTGCGCAGGAATTGGGACTCCATGATGGCCCCCTCCAAAGGAGAGATTACACTAGAGTCTATGCCTCGCCCATATCCTTTAGAAGTTGATTTTCTGACGCCGCATGTGGACATTCAAGAGGAGGCCGATGCCAAGCATGTTAGTGATCAAGGAGCTCCCCCCATAGCTGATGAAGGGGAGAGGGATGCCAGTGACCGGTGCTAGCCCGATGGTCATGCCCACATTGATGGCAATGTGGAAAAAGAGCATGGAGACTACTCCGGCCGCGATGAGGCGTCCGAATTCATCCTTCGCTTCGGCGATGATCCTAACACCCCTGCGCAGCAAGAGGTAATAGACGACGAGCAAGGTGAAGGCCCCGATGAAGCCTAGCTCCTCCCCCACCACGGAAAAGATGAAGTCGGTATGGTGGGCCGGCAGGAAGTTCAACTGGACCTGGGATCCGGCCAGCAGTCCCTTGCCGAAAAATCCCCCCGAACCAACCGCGATCATCGACTGGATGACGTTCCAGCCAGCCCCCATCTTGTCGCTGTAGGGGTTGATGAAGACCATCAGCCTTTTGATTTGGTACTCCTTCAACAAGGGATAATAGCCGCGTCCAGCAAGCAACACCAAGAAGACGGCCCCCAGCAAACCAGTTGCCAGGATGCCCGCCAAATGACGGAGGTTAGCCCCTGCGATCGCGAGCATGCCGAAGAGGATGCCCACAAACACCAGGGCCGAGCCCAGGTCGGGCTGAAGCAGGACCAGGAGCGTGGGCAGCCCCACATAAACAAAAGGCCCAACCAGCTCCCGAAGGGAGCCCCATTCGGGCTCTTCCCGCTCGCTTAGATACCGGGCGAGGCTGACGATCACCACGATCTTGGCGAATTCCGACGGCTGGAAGGAAAAGCCGCCAAGCCGCAGCCACCGCTGGGAGCCGCCCGCCCGCAGGCCAAGAACCCACACTAAAGCAAGCCCGATGACCGTCGCCACATACAACAGCCGAGAATACTTCTCCAGGGCCCGGTAATCGAGGCTGAGCAACAGTCCCATCGCGCCAAGACCCATCAAGCACCATCGCACTTGGCGCTTGAGGGAGGCTAAAGGATCCCGGGGATCATGGTGGACGCCGCTTTGGGTCGCCGAATAGACCATCACCAGGCCGAAAATCAGCAGGATCCCAACTAGGGCCAGGAGGGCAAAGTCCAGTTTCCGCAGCAGCTTTCTGTCCACCAATGAACCTCACCCGTCAACCTAGTTCTTGGTCCTGGAGAGGGCCCGCTTCATTTCTTTGATCGGAATATTGGCCACCAAGGCCATGGAGTCGTCCCCTCGTTCTAAATTGACTTCAAAACCCGCCTGATCGATTTCCATGTACTTGGAAATGACGTCTAAGAGCTCCTCTTTCAGCGTCTCCAACAGACAAGGGGAAACGCTTGTCCGATCGTGGACTAAGACCAGGCGGAGCCTTTCCTTTGCCGCCACTTTGCTGCCTTCATTTTCTCTGCCAAAGAGCCGACTCAGGAATTCCCACATGGCTGCCCCTCCTTGCTATTCACCTCAAACCAACCAGCCTCTTCAGTCTCTCTAAGATGCCATCGCCCCGCATATCGAGGAAGGGAACCTCTTCCCCTTCCAAGCGACGGACGATGTTGTTAAAGGCCTCTCCTGAGCGGCAGCGCCCGTTAAGCACCACGGGCTCACCCCTGTTTGTCGAGACGATAATTCCTTCATCATCAGGAACAACCCCCAACAAGGGGATGGCTAAAATATCGATGATATCGGTAATATCCATCATGTCCCCGCGTCTGACCATATCGGGCCGGACCCGGTTGATAATCAAACCCGGATCATATAAACCACTCGCCTCTAAAAGGCCGATGATCCTGTCTGCATCCCTGACCGCCGCCACTTCAGGGGTCGTGACAATAATGGCCTCATCTGCTCCGGCGACGGCGTTGCGAAAGCCATGTTCGATCCCTGCCGGTGAGTCGATCAGAACGTAGTCAAACTCATCCTTGAGCTGCTTCACCAGCTCTTTCATTTGTTCCGGCTTAACGGCATCCTTCTCCTTGGACTGGGCAGTCGGCAAGAGCACCAGATTGCGGGTGCGCTTGTCCCTAATCAAGGCTTGGGCCAGCCGACAGTTGCCTTCAATCACATCGACCAAATCGTAGACGATGCGGTTTTCCAGACCCATTACCACGTCCAGATTCCTAAGGCCCGTATCGGCATCAACTAGGGCCACCTTGTGCCCCCGCAGGGCCAGCCCCAGCCCTAAGTTGGCCGTCGTCGTCGTTTTCCCAACTCCACCCTTGCCGCTGGTTATGACCAGAGCCTTTCCAGGCACGATCCAACCTCCTTTCACTTCAATCCCGACAACAGGCTTGCATCGTAAGTCCGGATCACAATCACATCGCCTTGCACACAGGCCATTTCCGGACCACCATGCCTGAGGGGAGGCTTCTCATCGGGCGATCGGCAAATGAACCCGGCGATCCGCAGTTGGGTAGGCTCTAAGTGGAGTCCGATCACGACCGCGTTCTCATCGCCAGAGGCCCCCGCATGGGCCATCCCCCGCAAGGTGCCCAAGATGACGATGTCTCCTGCGGCGACCACTTCCGCGCCAGGATTAACATCACCCAAAATGACCACATGTCCCGGGTAATGGATCCGTTGTCCCGAGCGAATGGTGCGTCTTACCAGCAGCGTCGGTTCATGGAGCGGCTCTTCCTGCGACTCCGAAACCCCCCGGGGCTCATCATCGATCATTGTCAAGGTAATCCCATACTCCTTCGCGACTTCCATCAAAGCCTCCTGTTCCTCCGTGGCCAGACTGCGTCGACCGGCAACCAGCTTGACCGAGGCCCCCAGGAAAAAGTCCCTCGCGGGCTCCAACTTTTCCCTCAGCGCCGTCAATACTTGTTCGAATTCGGCCTCGTCGTCTATCTGAATCGTTATTCCGTGCCTTGTCCCCTTAAACACCACGGCCTCCCTGGCCACCCTCTATCCCTCCCTTGTTTCGCCGCATTTCTTCCTACTTCCTGCCTTCTTTTAGCAATCCTTCTTTCCGGGCGAAATAAGCTTCGAGCACCCGACGGGCCACAGGAGCAGCCACCCGGGCGCCGCCGCCGGCGTTCTCCGCCATAACTATCACCACTACTTCCGGATCCTCCGCGGGCGCCCACGCCCCAAACCATGCGTTGGGCTCCCGACCAGTCACCTGGGCCGTGCCAGTCTTGCCGGCCGCGGTAAAGCCGGCGCCTTGAAAGGCGGACCGGGCCGTCCCCTCGGTAATCACAGCCCGCATACCCCGGTGCAAAACATCCCAAGTGCTCTCCCTGAGCTCGACCACATGGAGGAGTTCCGGACTGATGACTTCGATCACTTCCCCGGTGGGCGAGGTGATGGCTCGAACTAGATGGGGACGATAGATGCGGCCCTTGGTGGCCAGGGCGCCATAGAAGGCCGCCATCTGAATGGGAGTCACCTCCACCAACTGCCCGATGGCCACATTCAACGTATCCCCGGGATACCACCCTTGATGGCCGGGTGATGACCGAAACTGCTGCCTCTTCCAGGCCGGATCGGGGATGAGCCCCTTCCCTTCCCAGGGAAACAGATCGATGCCCGTCTCCCGATCGAGGCCGAAGGCCCGAGCCGCCGCAGCGATCTTCTCGATGCCGACGGCCTCGGCAATGGACCAGAAATAAATGTTGCATGAATCGGCCATCGCGGCAACCCCATCAACCCGTCCATGGGGGGCTAGGGGAGGATCATTGGTCATCACCCAGCAGTGGCGCCCGTATTTGTAAGTCCCGCCGCAGTAATGGGTCGTCTTGGGGCCGGCCACGCCAGCCTCGAAGGCGGCAATCAAGGTGATTGGCGTAAAAGCAGATCCCGGGTGATACTGACCTGTGAGGGCATAGTTGTTCAAGGCGGAGGGAGCCTCTTGCAGGGATTGGTAATAATCCTTGGGGACGCTGATTAGGAAACGGTTGGGATCGTAGCCTGGCTCGATGAACCGATTCGGATCGTAACGGGGCTGGCTGACTAGGGTCAGGACTTCCCCGCTATTTGGATCCAGGACGATGACACATCCCGCGTAGGCCCCTTTAGCTTTGGTGGTAGCCCGGATATGGGCCAGCTGCTCTTCCAGGGCGGCTTCCGCAGCCATCTGCAGCTCCCAATCGATGGTCAAGATCAAATTGTTGCCGGGTATGGGGCTTTGGCTCCCCAACACCCGCAAGGGCCGGCTGAAGGCATTGACTTCCACCTGCTGGCCGCCATCCTGGCCCCGCAGATGGTCTTCGTAGTACCGCTCCAAACCGGTCCGGCCGATGAGGTCAGAGCCGCGATATCCTTTATCCTCCAGCTCCCGCAGCTCTTCGGGGGATATCATGGCCAAATAGCCAAAGACGTGTCCGCCAAGCTCCCCGTACAAATAATCCCGCATGGGGGTCTCTTCAACTATCACCCCGGGCAGTTCCAACCGGTGCTCCTCAATGCAGACTACCGCCTTGGCATCCACATCTCTCCGGATGCGCACCGGCTCGTGGGGGACTGTGCCCCAGCGGTCGATCATCCCTTTGATTTCCTCCGGATCCATCTCGAGGATGCCGCCCAGACGAGTACAGACAGCATCGACATCGACCAAGCCCTCCGGAATCACCGAGACGGTGAAGGAGGGCCGATTAGTGACCAGCAGACGCCCCCACCGATCATAGATCAACCCCCGGGGGGCGTTTAATTGGACCAGGCGCAGCCTGTTGCCGTCGGCTAAGCGAGAGTAGGTCTCCCCCTGAAGGATCTGCAAATACCACAGCCGACCCGCCAAGATGAGAAAAACCAAGAGGATCAACCCGGAAAAAAGCCGGAGCCGAACCTCCAAAGGATCATTGCGGGCCATCATCACCCCTCCCTCAGGACGACTGCTGCTCTGCCGCATCCCGCTCGCGCAAGAAGCGATCGAGGGCTGCCAGGCGGAAGTAGACGCACAGGGTCAGCAAGGAATTGAAGAAAGCCGCCGACACAAGGACGTGGCCTAGGATCCCGGAGCCGATGGTGAATCCGGATAGGCGGGCAACAAGTACATAAATTCCTTGGTCGACAATGGTGCCCAGGAAGGTGGCGGAGAAAGGCACGAGATAGTTCTCTTTGTACACCACATCCCGCACCAATCCGATTAAGAACGCGACGGCCGTCTTGCCCAGAACATGGAGGCCCAAATAGCGGCCGGAGAGGAAGTCGAGCAAAGCACCGCCAATAGCGGCAAGGATCACGCCATCCCGTCGTCCCCGGAGCAAGGTGAAAGATGCCACCAGGACCAGCACCAGGTCCAGCTTAACCCCCAAAAAGCCCCACCAATGGAGCAGGCTCCCCTGCATCAGCCCCGCCAAGATCGTCAACCCCGCCAGAACGCTCCACTGGAGGTAGTCCCGTTCCTGGCCCTTAGCCATCATCGCCGTCCTCCTCGGGGGGAACGATGACGAAAACATACTCCAGACGGGCCAGATCCGTCGTTGGCTCCAGGAAAGCCTCGGCGAAAGTCCCGTAATCGCCGGGGGTGACGGTGACCAGGCGGCCGATGGGCAGCCCTTTGGGAAAGATGACGGACAATCCCGATGTGACGATGATATCCCCCTGCTTCAGATCGGCATCCCGGACCAGGGGTTTTACCCGGGCAAGTCCCGCCGATTCGGACAAGCCTTCGACCAAGACCAAGTCTCCCGTCCGCTGGCTAACCCCCCCGATGGCGCTGGACGGGTCGATCATCAACATGACCCGGGCGGTCTTCTTGGCTACGGACCGGGTTGAGCCCACCACCCCGCCGGGACCGACCACGCCCATGCCAGTCGTCAGACCATCTTCTTCACCCAAGTCGATAATAATGCTGCTTAGCCAGTTCCCCGGATCCCTGGCGATCACCTGGGCCGGCAGCATCGTATAACCCAATTCCTGCCGGAAGCCTAAAGCTTCCCTGAGCCAGGCATTTTCCCGGCGATACTCCCTTAAGCGGATGTTTTCCGTCTGCAACAGCTCCACCTGGGTGCGCAGCTTCTCATTTGTCTCCTTCAGCTCTCGCCATTCCAAGAGAGCCTGCCAATTCTTAACAGTCCACGCCCCGATGGTGGCCAGCCCCCGTTGGATGGGAGCAAGCCTGTCGGCTAGGAAGGCCTCCAAGGCTGTAACATGCTCCCTTTCCGCCGTGAGGTTGAGCACTGCTGTCAGGAGCAAAAACACGGCTGCATACAGTATTAGCCTATGACCCTCCGGTGGGCGCACCACCATCACATCCCTAAGCCTTCAACTTGCGGGTGCTGAGCATGACCCGTCCTAACAGATCAAAGTGCTCCAGGGCGGCTCCCGTGCCGATGGCTACCACCCCCAACGGATCCTCAGCCATATGAACCGGCATGCCCGTCTCGTTGGCAAGGAGCCGATCCAAACCTGACAGGAGGCTGCCTCCACCGGCTAGCACGATTCCCTTGTCCATGATGTCGGCGGCCAGTTCCGGGGGAGTCCGCTCCAGGGTGACCTTCACTGCCTCGACGATCGCGCTGATCGGTTCGGCCAGGGCTTCTTTGACCTCCACGCTGGAAATGGAGATAGTCTTGGGCAGTCCGGTGAGCAGATCGCGCCCCCGTACTTCCATATGCTTCTCATCGCTGGCCCAGGCGCTGCCGATGGCTTGTTTGACCAACTCCGCGGTCCGCTCCCCGACTAGGAGGTTGTACGTCCGCCGGATATGCTGGACGATGGCTTCGTCCATTTCGTCGCCGCCAACCCGGATCGAGCGGTGGGAGACAATGCCTCCCAAGGAGATGACAGCCACTTCCGTGGTGCCTCCGCCCACATCCACAATCATGCTCCCCGTCGGATCCTGAACCGGCAGCCCGGCCCCAATTGCGGCAGCCATGGGCTCCTCAATGAGGCGAGCATCTTTGGCCCCCGCGGACAAGGTGGCATCGATCACCGCCCTTTTTTCCACCTCCGTCACCCCAGAGGGAACGGCCACCACCACCCGGGGCCGAAACAAGGAACGGTGCCGGTTGGCCAAGTTAATGAAGTGGCGAAGCATTTTTTCGGTGACGTCAAAATCGGCAATGACTCCGTCTTTCATCGGTCGAATGGCGATAATATTGCCCGGGGTGCGCCCCACCATTTGTTTGGCTTCTTCGCCTACTGCCAAAACATCATTGGTTTCGCGGTTGATGGCCACCACCGATGGCTCCCGCAGGATGACTCCCCTGCCTTTAACGTAGACAAGGGTGTTGGCCGTGCCCAAATCGATGCCCATATCTTTAGATAATCGCCCAAACATCTGCCGCTTCCCCTTTCTCACTCACTGCCAGGGTCCCATCAACTTTCCATGAATCCCATTTCTTTCAAGCTAACGAATTTATTATCCCCAATGATGATATGGTCTAACACCTCAATCCCCAATAGCTTCCCCGCCTCACAAAGCCGACGGGTAACCCTGATGTCATCTTGACTGGGCTGGGGGTCGCCGCTGGGATGATTATGTACCAGGATCACCGCGGCACTGCTGCGCCGAATACACTCCTTAAACAGCTCCCGTGGATGCACCAGGGAGGAGTCCAGTCCGCCGATGGATACATCCCGGATGGCGATCACGCGCCTTTTGGTGTTCAGGAGCAGCACCCGGAAGTGTTCCCGATCGAGGTGCCGCATTTCCTCCATCACCAAACGAGCCGCATCGCTAGGGCCCCGGACCAAGGGCCGGTCCCCGTGGCTCGCCCTGGCCAGGCGCCTCGCCAGCTCACAGGCGGCCTTCAGCTGAGCGGCTTTGGCCGGTCCGATGCCTTCGATCTGACACAACTCTTCCACGCTAGCGGCAGCCATGTCCACGAGTCCGGGATACTTGGCGAGCAGCCGGTCGGCCAGGGTCAGCGCCGAATCCCGGCGACTCCCCACCCGGAGGATGATGGCCAAGAGGTCCCTTAGGGCCAAGGCCCTAGGCCCAAGCTGCCACAACTTCTCCCTTGGTCGTTCGTCGGCCGGCAGTTCCTTAACCTTAACAACGAGCTTTTCTTTCTGCATTCCCATGCCCTCCTAGATCCTGGGCATGGCTGACATAAGGGGCAAGTTCGACCAGCAAGTTAAGATCAAATTCCTCACACATCTTGGCCAGGCGGGCCAAGGGCAGCCCGACAACATTGAAGTAGCAGCCGCGGATGGCCTCAACGAGCAAGCTCCCCAAGGCTTGGATGCCATAGGCGCCAGCCTTGTCCATAGGCTCCCCACTGGCAACATAACTAGCAATCTCGGCCCGGGTCAGCCGCCGAAAGGTCACCTCAGTAGTCTCATGGCTCAAGACGAAGCGTTTACTCCCGGCATCGACCACCGCCAGCCCCGTTACCACCCGATGGGTCCTGCCGCTAAGGCAAGCCAGCATTTCCTCAGCCTCTTCCCGGCTGGCCGGCTTCCCCAGTATTTCATCCCCCAGGACCACAACTGTGTCGGCACCGATAACCAGGCCATCCTCGACCTTCTCGGCCACAGCTGAGGCCTTCGCCAAAGCGCAGCCCCTAGCTTTCTCCTCAGGGCTCTCCCCCGGGACGGAGTCTTCATCGATTTGAGAGGCAATCACTTCCGGTTCAAGGCCAATATTCCTCAACAAGCTCAGGCGCCGGGGCGAAGCCGACGCCAGGATAATCTTCATCTTCACCCCACCTCGGCACGGTCTTTCCCGGCTACATTCGCGAGTAGGCAAACAAGCCGAGGATCACCCCTAACAGTGTTACCAAATTGAAGCGAAAAGCGATCCCTAGTTGGAGGGTGGCCATGCCCGCGAGGTTCAGTTCCCGTAGGTGGAGACCGGCTTCATAGGGTCTGGCGAGCACCGGCAGCCAGACGCCCAGGGCATCTCCCAACAACGTGCCTAATAGTCCTCCGACGATGATGAGCAACAGGAGAATCCATGCCTTGGCTGCCTTACGCAAACCCAAACCCTCCTCAGCTGCGGCCTTTGCTCCATGAGGAACTTAATTCACCAATCCAGGGAGGATCTCCTTGCCCAAACTGACTTTTCTTTTCTAGCCATTCATTCCCAGGGAAGCATTGAGACTGCCGCTCCGATATCCTTCCAGATCGAGGGATGCGTAAACAAAGCCAAGCTCCTTGAGCTTCCGGGCGATCTGCGGCCCAAGCTCGACAGCTCGCTCCATGTCTTCTGGGACAACCTCCAGCCGCGCCACCTCCCCATGGTGCCGCAGCCTCAGCTGCCCAAAGCCGAGATCCCGCAGGAACGCCTCAGCCTCGGCCACCTGGTTCAGCTTGGCCAAATCGATCGGGCTGCCGTAAGGAATCCGGGAGGCAAGGCAGGCCATGGCTGGCTTGTCCCAGGTAGGCAGGTCCATCTCCCGAGAGAGGGCCCGGATTTCCGCCTTGGTGAGCCCTACCTCCTGGAGGGGGCTTCGGACCCCCAGCTCTTTGGCGGCCCGAGAACCGGGACGGTGGTCTTGCAGGTCATCATAGTTGCTCCCGTCGATCACCTGGTGAATGCCCAGTTTTTCCCCGAGGGCCTTCAATTGACCGAAGAGCTCCCGCTTGCAAAAGTAGCAGCGTTCCGAGGAATTGGCGATGAACTCTTCCATGGCCAGCTCACTGGTGGTCACAAGCTCCCACCTCACCCCAAGATCCGCGGCCATCGCCTCGGCGGCGCGGATTTCCGCCGGCATGCGAATGGGCGATACGGCAGTGGCGGCAACGCACTTCTCTCCCAATTCTGCATGGGCCACCTTTAAGAGAAAGGTGCTGTCCACACCGCCGGAAAAGGCAACGATTACTCCCTCCATCTCCCGGAGGATCTGCCGCAAAGCGGCCAGTTTTTCCTTCACCCCATCAGCTCCCATCTAGCAGGCTCAAGTATCGTTCGCCAGTATCGGGCAGCATGACCACGATCCTGGCCCCGGGCCCCATCTCCTCCGCCACTTGACGGGCGGCCGCGACCGCAGCTCCAGCGGAAATCCCAACTAGGAGCCCTTCCTTGCGGGCCAATTCCTTGGCCATCGCATAGGCATCCTCATCCTTGACGGGGATCACCCCATCGATGATCGCACGGTTTAGCACCTTGGGAATGAACCCCGCGCCAATGCCCTGAATCTTATGTGGGCCCGGCTTGCCTCCAGACAAGACGGGAGAGCCTGCCGGCTCCACGGCGATAATCCGGACGTTGGGGTTCTTTTCCTTCAGGACCTCCCCCACCCCGGTGATGGTGCCGCCAGTTCCCACCCCGGCCACAAAGGCATCGATCCGATCCATCTGGGCCAGGATCTCTTGGGCAGTAGTCTCCCGATGGACTTGGGGGTTCGCGGGGTTTTCGAACTGCTGGGGCATGAAATAATCGGGGTTGGCCGCGAGCAGCTCCCCGGCCGCCCTAATGGCTCCCCCCATGCCCTCCGCCCCCGGAGTCAGCACTAGCTCCGCTCCGTACAGGCTCAGGAGAGCCCGCCGCTCCCGACTCATCGTTTCGGGCATGGTCAGAATCAACCGGTATCCCCTGGCCGCCGCCACTAAGGCAAGGCCGATCCCCGTGTTGCCACTGGTTGGTTCAACGAGGACCCCCCCTGGCCGAAGCCGGCCTTCCTTTTCCGCGGCCTTGATCATCGCCCAAGCGATCCTATCCTTGACGCTGCCCCCAGGATTGCGCGACTCCAGTTTCCCATAAAGGGCCCCTCCCCCAATTCGTTGGAGCTGTACCAGGGGCGTGTGGCCAAAGAACTTGAGAACTCCCTCAACAGGTTCCGTAGCGTCCACCTCCCTTTTGCAGGGCCGCCCCTTCAAGGGCAGCCAAACCTTTTTCCCCACAGGCATACAGCGAACAATGTTCCGGGAAGGATATAGCTAGTGCAACCGGCTAGCCAATTATTGGGCGAAGGGCACCCCAAAAATTGCAAACCGGAGAGCTTTACCTCGAAAACCAAAGCTATTATTTCCCCAAACCCTTTATCGACGCCCTTCGCTTCTTGCCGGCAATCGAGACTTATGCCAAACTATAATCGTTATCATTAGCAATAAACTATGGAGGGGATCAAGTTGTCTGAGATCATCAACGAGAACGTCCTAGGCGCAACGAAAGGCACCAGTTTGGAAGAAACGGTCGCGAAAAACTTCCAGGGTGAATCCATGGAGACCGGCCTTTATTTGGCCATGGCCCGCCAGGCCCAGCGAGAGGGATACCCGGAAATCGCCCTCGTCCTGGAGAGCATAGCCATGGACGAAGCATGGCATGCAGCCCGCTTTGCGGAGCTTAACGGCCTCATCGGCAGCACCAAAGAGAACCTGCTCAAGATGCTGGATGGAGAGATCCATGCCAACAGGGGCAAACGCAATGCGGCGGTTCAGGCGAAACAGGAGAACCTCGACGAAGCCCACGACGTGTTCGATGAATCCTCCCGCGATGAGGCTCGCCATGCCAACGCCTTGCGAGGACTCCTCGATCGCTACTTCTCTTAATCCCGTCCCTCCCATGGATAGTCAGGTCCGAGGGAAGTGATGCGGGGCGATGACCCACATACAGGGCAGGCCGGATCCCGTTCAATAGCTACTTCACGGAAGCTGGTGGTCAGTCCGTCGAACAGGAGAAGCCGGCCTGCCAAGCCTTCGCCCACATTGACGATGAGTTTGATTGCCTCGAGGGCCTGGAGCACCCCCAGGACACCGGGGATCGCCCCCATGACCCCGACCTCTCCGGCGCCGGGGACGCCCCCGGGAGGGGGAGGTTCGGGGAACAGACAGCGGTAACAGGGTCCCCGGCCGGGAAGCACCGTCATGATCATGCCCTCCCACCGCAGGACGCCCGCTTCCACCAATGGTGTCCCGGATAAGACGCAGGCATCGTTGAGCAAGAACCGGGCGGGGAAATTGTCCACCGCATCGATGACCACATCATAGCCCCCGATAGTCTCCATCGCGTTGGCCGGGGTCAGCTTGACAGGGTAAGTCTTGACCTCAATCAACGGGTTCAACGCCCTGAGGGCGCGCGCGGCCGATTCCACCTTGGGCCGGCCCAGATCTTCGGTGCGGTGGAGGATCTGCCGCTGCAAATTGGACAGATCGACCCGGTCGCTGTCGACTATCCCTAGCGTGCCAACGCCCGCCGCGGCTAGATAATAAGCGGCGGGAGAACCAAGCCCCCCCGCTCCGACCACCAAGACCCGCGCTCTGCGAAGCCGCTCCTGGCCTTCCCGACCCACTTCCCGCAGGATTAGCTGGCGGTTGTACCTTTTCAGCTCGCCATCGGTAAGTGCCACCCGTTGCCCTCCGATCAATGCCTTTTGGGACCATTCTACCAAGGGAGAAAACTAGTGTCAACGCGGTTAGTACATCCTGGTCAGCCTGGTGCCTTGGTAGTAGTGGGCGAGGATTTCTCGGTAATTATAGCCCCGTCGGGCCATGCCGTCGGCTCCGTACTGGGACATTCCCACCCCGTGGCCGTTGCCCCTGATGGAAAACCGAACGCGGCCGTCTAGGACCGTCACATCGAACCAGTTCGACCGCAGCCCTAAGGCCTCCCGCAGCTGCCTGCCGGTGAAGAGCTGCCCCCCCACGGCGACTGTTCGCACGCGGCCGCTGGGGTAACGGTGGAGGATGTCGATGGTTCGGCCCTCCCCTTCAAGGCCGAGGGCCTTGTTCATCTCTTCCCAGGGGATCTCCTGTTCTGTGCGGTAATGGGGTGAGTGCTCCTCATAGGGGCTGGGAGTGCTCCGCAGGTAGGGATGGAGGGCGCTCCAGTAGTTTTCCGAGTCTTCCGTCTGTCCACCGCTGGTCGAATGATAGGCGGGGAAGATGAGCTCGCCCCGGTAGGTGAGGACCTCTCCCCGGGTCGCCCGCACTGCCCGGCGAATCCGGTTCCAGTAGATGGGGAAAGCAGCCGCTCCCCATTTTTCCCGGAGTCCTTCGGGACTGGCCCAGGCCTGATCCCGCTGGAAGCTGCTGGTCAGATGATAACCGCCGCCCCCTGCCCGCACCGCCCGCAAAGCATAGGTGCGGGCCGCCACCGCCTGGGCCTTGAGGGCCTCCAGGTGGAAGACCGCGGGCATTTCCGCGGCGACAACACCGGCAACGTACTCCTCCAGATCCAGCTCCACCAAGCGGCTGATATCTTCGCGAAAAAGCCGGACTTGAATTTGGTCTCTACCCGGTGGGTCATAGCCCCGCACCAAGATCGCCGGCAAGATTGCGGCGATGAGGCAGATGAACAAAAGGTACAAAGGCCACCGCAACAATCATCCCCCCCTGAACGGAACAATATCATCCTATGGGCTCAGGGGGGGAAATATGACGGGAACAAAAAAAGGGCAAGACCCCGCTTCCGGCGGCCTGCCCAGCCTGTTGCCATGCAATTGAATTATTCCTTAGGAACGATGCAATCCACGGGGCACACGGCTACACAGTCGTCACAGCCGGTGCACAGATCAGGATCGATGACAAAGATGTCGTCGCCCTCACTGATGGCCCCTTCCGGGCACTCCGGTTCGCAGGCTCCGCAAGCAATGCACTCATCGGTAATTACGTTGACGTGGTCCGCCACATCCTTCGCCTCCTATACTTTAGCTGTTTCATGGCGGGAATAAGCCATTTCAAATATAGCAAAGACCTCCACCCATGTCAACAAGACCTACTTCGGCAGTTTTCGGCGGCTTTATTCGGTGATGATAGCCTCGTAACCCTTTGCCTGGAGCCTGGCCCGGAGGGCTTCGGCGTTCTTGCGCTCCGCGAAGGCCCCCACTTGCACCCGATAGGGCGGTCCGGGGCTCAGGTAAACAGGCAGGTTCTCTTCTTCTTTCAGCTTCTCGCCGAGTCGCCGGGCATTCTCCTCCTCTTGGAAGGCCCCGACCTGCACCCGATAGAGGACATTGGTCTTGGGCGGCTTGACCACCTGGGGCGGAGGTGTAGGGAGCGGCTCTTCGTCCGTCTTGACTGCTTCCTCTAGTGGTGGTTGAAGGCTTTGCCGCGGGCGGGACGTAGTCATTGTGGGCTTCATTAAGGGCTCGGCCATCAGGCGGATGGCGTACTGCCCCATGAGGTAGCCGAGGAAAACGGCGACTATGCCCACCGCCAGCAGCGTTGCGGCCAGTGATAGTTTATCCCGCCATGCTTTTTTGTTTTTCGCTGCTACCACCAGCCTCACCTCCACTTGTCCTCACGATATAACTACTCTGTGGAGGCACAGATTCCTTTTAGGAACGAGAGTTTTCCAGCGGCCAAAGGCCCCGCAGCTCCCCAACCA
>JAAYLE010000127.1 GCA_012522085.1 Bacillota bacterium
AGGACGTTGAATGCCGTCGTAAATAGACTCGATCAAACCCGGGCCAAGTTCGACGCTCAAAGGCTCTCCGGTCAAGTAGACAGGCTCCCCGGGACCTAAGCCTGCGGTCTCTTCGTAGACCTGGATGGACGCCCGGTCGCCGCGGATCTCAATGACCTCACCGATAAGGCGGCTCTCACTGACCCGGACCACATCGTACATCTTGGCATCGCTCATCCCCTCGGCTACGACCAAGGGGCCTGACACCTTGATTATGCGTCCTGTTTTCATCACTGGCTACCCTCTTTTCCCGTTAAGATGTCAACGCCGACCGCCCTTTCCACGATGCGGCGGATCTTCTCCAGACCAATTCCTGTACTTCCCTGGTTGTTCGGGATGTATAGAATCGCCGGCAGGGGCCGGGCGGCAAATTCCTGGACGACAGGCAGCATTTCCTCACCGACGTTCTCGGTGATGAAGATCACGCCGTAGTCTTCCTTGCCGATCCGACGCAGGACCGCTGCCCCTTCCTGGCCGTCGCGGACCGGGAAAACCGACACGCCCAAAGCCTTAAAGCCCATGATGGAGTCATGATCGCCGATGACGGCCATCCTATGCATAGACATCACACAGCCTTTCCTTGATGGTCTCCTTCGGCAAGTTATTGATCTTCCCCACCATGATGAGCCTCACCAACCGGCCTTCCAGCTCCTTGGCCAAAAGGTAAGCTAAGATGGGCTCCGGCCCAAAGGCCACATACTTGGCCTGCCGCAGATAGGTCAGCAGGTACTCATCCACCAGGCACTCATAACCCGCCAATGTGCCGGCAGCCTCCAGCTGGCGCAGGCCCTCTTCCACGACGGCCGCGTAGTCCGTAGTGGCAAACTTCGGTCCGAAGGCATCCCAGGGCTCCCGGACAGCCTCTAACAAAAGGCGCGGATCCACCGACCCATGGGGAAGGAAGGCCCAGCGAATGACGCCCGCCCGACTTCGTTTCAGCCTCATGGCCGTCTTAATGTTGGTCAAGTCGATCAGCCGGCGCAGGTACCCCCGGAGGAAGTCAACCCGGGCGTTAGTGTAAAGATACTCGTACATCCCCCGATCGATGACCAGGTCGATGATCTGGGGATCCCCGGTGCTGCTGAACTCCTCTTGGGCTTCAGCCACTACCTGGCGATAAGCCGGCGGCAAATCGCTGAAGTCCCCGGCGGCCATGTCCTTCAGGCGATCGGGCGGGATGCACCCTAAGTCAACCAACAGATCATCCCGGTCGATGCCTAAGTGGCCCGCCTTCAACAGGACCTTCAGGTTTTGGAAATCATACCGGCTGCGGAGCAGATCGACGAGGTCCGGATCGGGGCTGAAGCTTCCCACCACTTGGTAGACCCGCTTTAGCTCCGCTCCCAGGATCTCCTCATAACGCTCCCCTTCTACTAGTTCACCCATCACCTCGGCATACTCCGTCTCGCTTAAGACCCTGAGGGCCGAGGCGGCATCCCGGGCATCGAGCATGCGGTCGATCTTGCCCCGATCCAAAAGCCGCGTCTCGAGCACCCGGATCCTGGTTACAGCATATGCGTACTTACCCTCTTGCCCCATCGGCCTCCCCCTCTAGCCTCATTCGAACAAGACCTCCGCCGCCAGCTGTTCCAACTCGTCCCGCTGGCTGGCAATGAGGGCTTCGAAGGAGCTGTTTATTTCCATCCGCTCTCCCTTGAGGATGAATCCCCCCGTCATGGGGCGGGCTTCCTCCGAGAGCTTCAGTTCACCTTTCTTGCCCGCCTGGCGCAGCTTCTCATTGACCCGCGTCAGGAACTTGCCGTTGAGTCGCTTCCGGTCCTTCGCGGCGACGATTACTTCTTCATCGCCAGTGACCACCGCTTGGAGCAGACGCTGCTCCATCCAAGCCAGGTATTCCTTATCAGGCAGATTGGCGAGCTTGCCCATCACTTGGGCGAACACCTCATCCACCAGTTCCTGCTTGGCCGCCAGGACCTCTCGGCGCAGTTCCAACTGGGCCAGGGTGATGATCCGGCGCGCCCTTTCTTGGGCCTGGGCCTCTCCCCGCTCGCGAATTTTAGCTGCCGCCGCCAGGGCCTTCCCAGAACCGGCGGCCCGCAGCTTTGCCGCCTCCTCCTCAGCCTCCCGGAGGATCGCTGCGGCCTTTTCCCGGGCCTCTCCCAGGATGCGCTCTTGCAGCTTGCCGGGGCTGGCCATTAAATAGTCACTCCCTGGAGCATGAGGAATGAAACAAGGAAGGCCAAGATGGCATAGAACTCGACCATGACGGCGAAGATCATGGCTTTAGCCAGCTCTTCGGGCCGTTTGGCCACCAAACTGACGCCCGTTGCCGCAACCTTCCCCTGGGCGATGGCCGAGGTGAGACCCACAAGTCCGATGGGCAGACAAGCCATGAGCAGGCTCAGACCAGTCTCCACGCTGATGGAGGCAAGACCCCCGCCGAGGAAGCCAAGCCGCTGGATGGTCAAGAAGCCGATCAGGAATCCGTAGATGCCCTGGGTGCCAGGGATAATCTGCAAGATCAAGCTCTTGGCAAACATGTCCGGGTCTTCACTGACTGCACCAGAGGCAGCCTGCCCAGTCAGTCCCACGCCAATCGCCGATCCAGTGCCTGCAAGTAGTACCGCCAACCCTGCTCCTAAGAGTCCCAACACTAGTCCCATTTCCATGTCTGCAAGTACCTCCCTCTAGTCTTCTAAGTAGACGTATTTGGTCTCGGGAGCAAAGGGGGCAAAGGCCCGCCCGCCTCCCTCATAGAACTTGCCGAAGAATTCCACGTACTGGAGCCGGCTGCAATGGACATAAGAGCCGACGACGCTGATGAAAAGGTTGAACAAATGGCCGCCGACTAAAATGATCACCGCTCCAATCGGCCCCACAACGGGCAGCTGAAAGACCATCATGGCCACCATGTTGATCACGTTGGCAATGATCCCCGTGGCCATCCCTAGGCCCAGCAGCCGGGAATAGGAGAGGATGTCGCTCAGGTAGCCGGTGACGTTGTACAAGCTGTAAAGTCCCGTTGCCAGCCGAGCGAAAATGTTTTTAGCCTCCCGTCCGCCAGTCAGGATGATGCCTATCGCGCTGATGACGGACGCCCACTTGGCAATGTTGGCCACTCCCGGATTTCCCTCGCCCACCGCCAGCCAGACGATGAGGCCGGCAACCAGCACCATCCACAAGGCCTGATCGTAGATGCCCGCCAGGACATCGCCCTTCTTCACGTTCTCATAAAAGCCCAAGACCATCCCCACATACAAGTGGATGATCCCAAGACCAAAGGACAAGATGAGAAAAGTGAGGGGCTGATCGAGGGGACTGAACCACAGGGGCCTGATGGTGATGATGTTGTCGCCCCACCAGCCGCCGGTGAGGGCTCCGGCAACGATAGTTGCCACTCCCCCAAGGAACAGGAGTTGGAAGGTCTTCTCCCCTAGGGGAGACATGTGCACTTTGCGCAAGAGAAGGAAACAGATGGCCGCCAGCATGATCCCGTAGCCGGCATCGGTCATGGCCATCGCGAAAAACAGGCCAAAGAAAAAGGCGACAAACCCGGTGGGATCGAACTGGAACCGAGTAGGCAGGCTGTAAAGTTCCATCAGTACTTCGAAGGGCCGGCTCATAGGGCCGTTGTTTAGTGCAACCGGGGTTTCCTCATCGGGCTCCGGGTCCCGCACCTGGACGGCCGCACTTTCCAGCCGCTCCTCCAACCGATCGACCACCTTGTCCACATCTTCTTCCTTGACCCATCCTTGCAGCAGGCAAGCCCTTTCGGTGCGCACCAGATTGGTTGCCGCAAGCAGCCGATCCCGGGCCAGCCCCAGGTAGTCATACAATGTCCGCAGCTGAAGCCGGTACTGGGTCAAGTCTTTGACCGCCTCCAGCACCTTGCCATACTCTTCATCGATGCGGGCCCATTCAGCCTGGCACTCCTGGTAGAACTCCTTGACCGTACCCTCGTAGCGGGG
>JAAYLE010000128.1 GCA_012522085.1 Bacillota bacterium
ACGAGGGCCGAGAGGGCGGCTTGCTGCACCAGATCGGATTGTCCGGAAAAGAGCCATGCGTTGAAAGAGAGATGGGTAAGAATCCAATAAAGGCCTACTACTTCGTGACGTATCGCCTGCCGAACGAAATCACCCTTTCTTCGGACCAACTGCTGAAACTGGTGATTGGCTTTCCCCAAATCATGGCCCAGGAGAGCAATGAGCAGCGCTTGCCTCAGATCGGCCAACCAGTCCGGTGGTAGGCCCAAGGCGGATAGGAATTCATTGCCCCACTCATCGACCAACACAGCACCTGTTTCCACCGCCCTGATAGTGTGACCATCTAGTGTCGCCCACGGATGGACGGCCAGTGACGAGGAAGTACTCTTGGCCAGGAGCGTGGTCGAGCTCATTATTGCCACCTCAACGGGACAAAAATGCCGCAACCCATGCGTCTACGTCCCCCGATGCCATGTGTCTGCAACATGATGGACTCTTCATCCTCTAGCTCGTCCACTCGCAGAGCGAAACCGACTATTTCCCTCCCCTGCACATTCAGAGTGCGCCGCAAAATTGAAGAACGACTGCCCTGTCCTCCCTCAACGGGAGGAATATCCGTCAAACGCTCAACGAAGCCAAGTCTACCCCTGATTCCGCGCTTATCCAGCTGCCGCCTCGCTGACTGTAGAAAAGGCTCCGGTTCCGTACAGCCCTTAATTACCACCAACCGGCTGTACAGGGAAGGAGCTGGCTCTAACAGCCTGGCCTCCGGAACACCCAAGCGAATAGAATCCGAGCCGATGTGCAGTTGCTGGCCGGCCAACTCGATGAATTCACCAAAGCGTTCGTGGGGAGCTCGAATGACGAGTCTGCTGTTATCATTGAGGGCTATGCGCCTGTTGCCAATCAAGTGACCGCGAATGGGGTGAATCCCGAGGGTCGGATCCCCGTGAACGGCGGGGACCAAACGACTTACAGCCGCCAGGACAAAATAACCATGGTCCGCGGGCAATTCCTTGCCGGTTATTGGAAAGGAAATGTCAATGTAAGGCACGATATCCCTCCCTAAGGGTTTACTACTGATCACCGGAGTGACTGAACGACTAACATCTGACTCGCAATAATTATAGGTATTTGTGCCTAACCTACTATATTGCTGTGGTAAAATCCTCCCCCTTGTGGGCACGATAGACGTACTCAGTCGAATATTGAAGCCTGTAGATTCACATAATATGGTTAATCCTACAGTTATTCTCGGGGGTGTCACCTTGTCCAATGGTTTCCTGGAAAATCCGCAGCAGGAAGAAGTCCCCCTCACCAGGGTCATGGCGCTGCATGCCCTAGGTTACTGTGAGAGGCTGTTCTATCTTGAAGAAGTGGAGGAGATTCGCGTCGCTAATGCCGACGTCTATGCAGGCAGACGGATCCATGCCCAATTGCCCCAAATAGCTCCGGAGCTTACCTCTTTCACCATCGAGAGCGAACGTCTAGGGCTCAAGGGCAAGCTGGACTGTGTGAAGCGAGACGGGAATCGATGGGTGCCCTTTGAGGTCAAGAAAGGACGCAGTGCAGGCCGGCAAGGCGAGGGAGTGTGGCCAAGCGATGAGCTGCAACTAACTGCCTACGCCATGCTGCTGGAAGAACACCTAGGTGCACCTGTCTTAGAGGGCCAAATTCATTATTGCGCCGACCGCCGGACAATCACTCTCCCGATGGTGCCCGCGAGGAGAGAAAAGGTTCTCAGAGCAATTGCACGCGCCAACGAACTGCGCCGATCACCAAGCCGTCCCCCGGTAACAACCGACGAAAGGTTGTGTGCCAAGTGCTCTCTAGCCCCCGTCTGCCTGCCGGAAGAAGACCGGGTAGCAAGTAAAGGCGGCCACCAACAAGCTGTCCCCCGCTACTTTCCGGAAAAGGACGATGGTTTGACGGTCCATGTATTAGAACCTGGCGCTCGGGTAGGCAAGGCTGGGGAACGGCTCATCATTTCTAGCCCAGGTGGAGAATCACGAGAAATACCTGTTGCCGACATCAGAGCAGTCGTCCTTCACGGTCCGGCCCAGATATCGACACAAGCCATCCATTTCTGTGCCCGCCGCGAGATCCCGGTACATTGGCTGAGCGGAAGCGGCAAGTACATAGGTGGCATTTCCTATGGAGCTGGAGGCATCCAGCGCAGGATAAGACAGTTTTCCGCCATGCAAGATCCTAATCTCAAGCTCTATCTGAGCCGCAAGATCGCCGCCGCCAAGATTTCATCCCAGCTAAGTTACCTCATGCG
>JAAYLE010000129.1 GCA_012522085.1 Bacillota bacterium
ACGAGAAGCCACCTCCATGGGTTTTTTTGCCATTAACTCTATTTCGAGGATCGGCTTCTCGTTCCTCTTTCTCAGAGGTCTTCCTCAGTCTCCATCCCATCTTTTCCCACAAACATTTTACACAGACGTGAGTCTTGTGAGGATCGGCAGGATCGGTTGGTTGTTGCTGTTGTTGTGCGTGTTCACGAGTCCCGCCCTAGCGGCTCAGTTGCCGAATAGACTAGACGACATCCCGGTTTTCCCCGGCGCTGTCCGTGATCCAGAGCTTGAGCAGCTGCACAGAGAGTCTACCTATTACGACGAGACAGTGGTATTCTCAGATGTGCGGGCCTACACGGTTAATGCCATTGTCGACGACGTGCTGCGTTTCTACTTGGATTTCACTAAAGCGACTGAAGGCTGGCCGGGAATAGATGCAGCAGATGTCGAACCAGGCGAAACGGTGGGACCATGGTATTCAGCGTCATTCTACCCACACCGGATTTTTGAGCACATTGTGGAGTACGGCCGTGTGATGAACGATGGCAACTGGATTCGCCAGGCGTTCTCCCAAAGGCCGCAATGGAAGCCCGATGAGTGGCTCGCGGGCGCCGCCGTCTACTGGGAGATGAAGGAAGAAGACGAAACCATCGTAGAGGTAACAATCTGGATTAGCGACCTAGGCTACGACTGGCAGCAGCGTATCGATTACAGATCTACCAGCATTGTCATGGATGTGGTGGTTACAGATCCCCTCATGTTCGCGGACGATTGGGAAGAACTGGACGAGGAATTGGGAGATTTGCTGAAAGCGTGGTTCAAGGATTGGCCGGGCGGTAGCGACGAGTGAGTCGAGCCGAATACCGGCAGTTTGTGGAAGCCGATCCATTCGAGCCACGCCTGATCTGCTGCGGGCCGGTCCTTTAGCCAGGAACCGGCCCGCTTTTGTGTGCCGCCGATGGGTTGAAAGAAACCCCGCCTAACTAGCGGGAAGACAATCCGTAGGCAAGGGCGTCACTGGCAACGGTGGGGTCTGAAGGAAGCCGAAGGAAGAACATGGAACGCAGCGCAAGCGAACCGATGCTGGCCCTTTAGGCGGTTAACCCTGCGACAAGTGGGAAAGCCCAAAAGCTAGACAGCCTAGGGGGTTTGGACGGACGGATTCATGTTCAGGCAGGCAGACTTGCCTGGGGAAGCCCTGTGTCATCCAAGTCTACTTGGTAAGCTCGAACAAGCCGGAAGGCAAGGGAGAGAGTAAGTGGTGCAGGGTGGCAGATGAGTCCGTAGTAGTGATGAACGTACGCACGGTTCTGTGAGAGGGGCAGCGCTAGCACTGATCAGCTAGCGCCGCCCTATTCGATATTTCGGGGGGGCTTGTTGAGGTTACTTGCCTTTCGCGGCGTTGGCGCCTGCAATCCTCCCGAAGACGAAGATGTCGGCAATGGCGTTGCCTCCGACCCGGTTGCCGGCGTGGATTCCACCGGTGACTTCGCCAGCTGCATACAGGCCGGGGATGATCTTGCCGTCCTTATTCAACACGTGGCAGTCAGTATCGATCTTCACGCCGCCCATGGTGTGGTGAATGGAAGGCTTCATCGCCCGAGCCATATACGGGGGTTCGATGGGGTCGGTGAAGGAGGTCTTGCCGAAGTCAGGATCATAGCCCTGAGCGACAAAGGAATTGTACCTTTCCACTTCGCTCTTCAAGACGGCCGGGTCGCAGCCGAGCTTGGCCGCCATCTCATCCAGGGTGTCCGCGATGAAGACTACGTGGGACTCGGGAGTGGTGGCAGTACCAAGGCTCTTCAGCTCGTAAAACAGGGTCCCGTTGGCGAAGGCGGCTTTAGAGATCACATCCCGCTCGGCGTATTCATTGACAAACCTGCGCCCCTCTTGATTGATGTACATCACGTTGGAGCCGCCGCCCCCGGCGAGGAGACCGGTGTCTGCCCACCCGATGGGCATCAACTGGGTGTAGCCCATCCCGGTCAGATCCGCGCCGACGGCCAGGGCCATGACGATCCCCTCCCCGACGATCTCTTTCCGGTTGGTGGTGAGGATGTTTGGATCGAGGTCCGACCAGTAGTTGTTGTACTCGAGCACCATCGCGGTGTTGCCGCCAAAACCCCCGGTGGCCAGCACAACGCCTTTTGTCCCGAACAGCTCCATGGGCGTGCCATCGGCCATGACGGCTTCAACTCCGACGACTCGCCCATCTTCCACGATGAGCTCCTTGCCGGTGACCTCGCACAGTATTTCGCCGCCGTTGTCGGTAATGTACTTGGCCGGCTTGACGAAGAAATCTTCCCACTTGTTGACAGGCCCGTTGGACCGCTTCCACAGGGATCCGATGGGCTCACCGAGGCGGTCCCTGAAGACGGTGCCGGCAGTCTTCTTGAGCCATTCCTGGGTCTCGAGGCTCTTGCGGCAAAGTATCTCAATGAAGTCAAAGCTGCCTTCGATGGTGGTTCCGTCCAGACCTTGCCGCTTGCCGGCCAAATAGGTTTGGATCATGTGCAGTTCCACCGAGTCGAACATCATCGATGTATCACCGGCTAGATAGGTCTCAATCTGCTCCTTAAGTATCCGCAACGTTGGACGAAACTCCGGCGGCAGTTCTGTCTCCTCCATCTCCAGGAAGGACTGAAGCTTTTGATTCAATCCCGCTGCCGCCGGCGTCTGTGAGCTTAGGGCGGGATTAGCTGCGTTCCATGCACATCCCGATATCAAAGTATTGCCGCCGATGGACGCGTTTTTCTCAATCACGATGACGGAAGCGCCGTTTTCAACCGCGCTCATCGCAGCGGCGATCCCCGCTCCGCCCGCGCCAACGATGACAACATCGGCAGTCTTTGTGATTCTTGGGCCAGGCGTCTCCTTGATGACCTTGGCGCGCAAAGCATCGACGTCGCCCCCCGCCTGCTTCACGCAGGAAGAGACTCCAGCGAGGATTGCGTAGCTGGTGATGGTGGCTCCCGATACGGTGTCCAGGCCTAACGCTTGGTGTTCCACAATTTGCCTGGGCAGACGCTCGATAGCCGGATCAGCTACTCCCGCGGTTTCTTTGTGTTCGAGGACCTCGACCGAGGTGATGGCATCGCTGCCAAAAGTTGTCGACACCTTGATCGGTCCGTTGTGTCCCCTCACCTCGGCTACGTACGTGCCGGGGTTGTAGGCGGCGAAGGCCCCGACTGTAAGGGTGAGGAGCAAGAGGAAGACTAGACAAACAGTGACAGTCCGTTCAGCACCTGTTACCATCGGTAGACCTCCTTTTGAAGAAAAAGTCTGAGCAAGTGCGCACAATAACAATAGTTCCCTACAACAAGGGTCAATTCCTGCCAAGAGGCGCCAACTCATTTCTACAGGTGACTGCCCATAGTCCCAAGATTGCCTTTAGTGTCAGCCGAAGGCAAGCTCGGCCAGGTTCTCACTGGGACCCGTAGATTTCCAACGCCTCGGTCGATTTTCCGAGTGGTAAGTGGGGGAGCCCAACTCCCCCCAGGGCAGGAGGATGCCTAGGCAAGCAAGCAGGCACCGGACGGAGACGGTGCCTGCTTGCTCATTTTGGGAGGGCTTGGTGAGGTTACTTCCCTTTCGCGGCATTGGCGCCGGCTATTCTGCCGAAGACGAAGATGTCGGCAATGGCATTGCCTCCGACCCGGTTGCCGGCGTGGATGCCACCGGCGACTTCGCCAGCTGCATACAGGCCGGGGATGATCTTGCCTTCCTTATTCAACACATGGCAGTCAGTGTCGATCTTCACGCCGCCCATGGTGTGGTGAATGGAAGGCTTCATCGCCCGAGCCACATAGGGGGATTCGATGCGATGGGTGAAGGAGGTCTTGCCAAAGTCGGGATCATAGCCTTGATCGACAAAGGAGTTGTACCTTTCCACCTCGCTCTTCAAGACGGCCGGATCGCAGCCGATCTTGGCCGCCAGCTCCTCCAGGGTGTCGGCGATGAAGACCACATGGGACTCGGGGGTGCCGACAGGAGTGACAAAATCAGAGCCCAGGGTCTTAAGCTCATAGAACAGGGTCCCAACGGCGAAGGCGGCCTTAGAAATCACATCCCGCTCGGCATATTCATTGACAAACCGCCGGCCCTCCTGACTGATGTACATGACGTTAGAACCGCCCCCTAATGCGAGGAGGCCAGTGTCTGCCCAGCCGATGGGCATCAACTGGGTGTAGCCCATCCCGGTCAGATCTGCACCGATGGCCAAGGCCATGATGATCCCTTCACCGATGATCTCTTTCCGGTTGGTGGTGAGAATGTTCGGATCGAGCTCCGGCCAGTAGTTGTTGTACTCGATAACCATCGCGGTGTTGCCGCCGTAGCCGCCGGTGGCCAGCACAACGCCTTTCGCGGCATAAAGCTCCATGGGCGTGCCATCGGCCATGACGGCCTTAACCCCGACGACTCGCCCGTTTTCTACGATGAGCTCCTTGCCGGTGACCTCGCATAGTATCTCGCCGCCATTGTCGGTGATGTACTTGGCCGGCTTGACGAAGAAATCTTCCCACTTGTCGACAGGCCCGTTGGCTCGCTTCCAAAGGGACCCGATAGGCTCTGCGAGTTCGTCCCTGAAGACTGTGCCGGCGGTCTTCTTGAGCCACTCCTGGGTCTCGAGGCTCTTACGGCAGAGTATCTCAATGAAATCGAAGCTGCCTTCGATGGTGGTTCCATCTAGACCTTGCCGCTTGCCGGCGAAGTAGGTTTGGATCATATGCAGCTCGACCGAGTCGAACATCATCGACGTATCGCCGGCCAGGTAGGCTGCAATCTGCTCCTTGAGGGTCTTTAAGGTTGGGCGAAACTCCGGCGGCAGTTCGCCCTCATCCATCTCCAGGTACGACTTCAGCTTTTCATTCAATCCCATCGCCGCCGGCGTCTTGGAGCTGAGGGCGGGATTGGCCGCGTTCCAAACGCATCCCGACACCAAAGTATTGCCGCCGATGGCCGCGTTTTTCTCAATTACAATGACCGAAGCGCCGTTTTCCACTGCACTCATCGCCGCGGACATCCCTGCCCCGCCGGCGCCGATGACGACGACATCAGCAGTCTTCGTGATTCTTGGACCAGGCGTCTTTTTGATGACCTTGGCCCGCAAAGCATCAATGTCGCCCCCTGCCTGCTTGACGCAGGAAGAGACTCCAGCGAGAACCGCGTAGCTGGTGATGGTGGCCCCCGATACAGTGTCGAGGCCTAACGACTGATGCTCCACAATTGCCTTAGGTAGACGCTCGATCGCGGGAGTGCCTACGCCTACAGTCTCATTGTGGTCGAGGACCTCGACTGAGGTGATGGCATCCCGACTAAAAGTGGCCGATACCTTGATTGGTCCGTTGTGTCCCCGCACCTCTGCTACATATGTGCCGGGGTTGTAGGCGGCGAAGGCGCCGACGGTGAGGGTGAGCAGCAGGGTGAGGGCGATGCATAAGGTGGCAGCCCGTTTAGCACCCGTTAACATGAGTCAACCTCCTCCTTGATGAAAAGTCTGTGCAAGTGAGCACGATAATTTAATAGTTCTCCACGAGAAATATCAATTCCTCTGAATTAGTCGAACTATTGATTCGATAGGTCTCCAAAAGATGTGCAGAGAAAGAAGCCGGCGGTGGACCATCGGCCAAGACATCATCGGCTAAAGTGAGGAGAGGGGCACCCTTCATGGCCCCATCAACTCTTGGCTGTAGCTGAAAATGGCCGGGGTGCCGCCTGTGTGCCAGAATAGGACCCGTTCATCTTTCTTCAGACGACCATCCTTGGCCCACGCAAGCAAGCCGGCCATCGCCTTGCTGGTGTAAACCGGATCTAAGAAAAGACCTTCCGTCTTCGCCGCCAGCTTGAAGGCGTGGCGGGCGGCATCATCGACTAAGCCGTAGCCGGGGCCGACGAAGTGTGGATCGTTGATGACCTCCCAGGGCTCGAAGGTCAGCTCAAGGTCGAGGACCGCGGCGGTCTGGCTGGCGATTCTGGCGATGTCCACGGACCGATCCTCAGCAAACAAGATGGGCGCGATTCCGATGACCCGCCACGGCAATCCCAAGGCCTTAACGCCCACCAGGATCCCCGCTTGGGTCATGTTGGCCGCGGCCACGAAAATGGTGTCGATGTCTGTCCTTGCGGCATCGAGCTGGCTTTTTAGTTCAAGCACTCCATTGACGAAGCCTATTGAGCCTAAGGCCGCCGAGTCAACCAACGGATCGATGATGTAGGGACGCCTTCCCAGGGCCCGAAGTTGATCGGCTCGTTCGCGGAACAATGGCCGCAGCTCGTGCATCGAATCCACGTTGACAATGGTGATGTCGGCGCCCATCAGCTCATCTAAGAGGAGATTGCCCTGCCTTTCCGGACCCTTTACGCCATGCTGGAGGATTAACTGAATCTCCAGCCCAGCTTTGCAGGCTGCCGCGGTGGCTTGCCGGCAAAAATTCGATTGGGACCCGGCGCCGATGATCAACACATCGGCTCCCCGGGCCAAAGCGTCCCCCAGGATGAACTCAAGCTGCCTAGTCTTGTTCCCGCCAAAGGCGAGCCCGGTCAGATCGTCTCTCTTGACCAGGATCTGTGGACCCCCAACTGCTCTGGTCAAGTTAGCGAGTTTTTCCACGGGTGTGGGCAAGTGGGCGAGGGGAAACCTCGGCAGCTCTTTGATTCTCGCGGCCAACTCCGAGGAAGTATACGGGGCCATGGGAATCCCTCCTGAATATACGAAGTTTTATCGAATTTTCGACCCACTGCCATCTAGCACCTTCGCTTTTCCGGAAAAAAGTGAATATCTGCCAAGGAAAGGATTGCGCGCCAGCCTGCCGAATAGTGGATCCTGAAGGGTTACGTGAGGCATTGGGAGGATTGGGCATGAAAAAGCCGAGACTTGGCCTTGCAGTCTTCGCGGTAGTCGGCATCATCGTTTTAGTACTGGTCGGAGTTAGGATCAACCAAGGGATCAAGAGCCGGGGGCAGGCGGTGAGCCAAATGGACTTACGACCCCGGATAGATCCAATCAGCGTCCAGGTGGAACTAGTGAGTCGAGGCACGGTGGAAGAGGTCGCCGTCCTTTCCGGCAGTCTGGAACCTTGCTACCAGGTGGATGTATCACCCCGCAGAGCGGGGCGCCTGGCTAGTGTGGCGGCGGAAGTTGGGCAGCGGGTCAAGCCGGGGGATGTCCTGGCGGTGATGGAACATGATGATCTGCTGCTGCAAGAGCAGCAGTCCCTCGCAGCCCTGGCGGCCAGCCGCGGGAGCCTTAAGCGGGCCCAGGCCCAGCGGGACAGGGTGCAGGCGGATTATGAGCGCATCAAACGGCTCTATGAGGAGCGAGCGGCCACCCAGCAGGAGCTGAAGAACGTCCAAAACCAGCTGGAAGAGGCCAATATCCAGCTGGAGATCGCCAAGGCTCAGCTCGATCAGGCCGAGGCCAACTACGCGCTGCTCCAGCTCCAGTTGAGTCAGGCCGTCATCGAAGCCCCTGTTGAGGGGGTCGTCATGGAGCTGCACGCGGTGCCAGGAAGTCAAGTGGGCGCCAACTCGCCCCTAGCGGCCATTGCCGGCATTGATCCCATTGAAGTTGTCTTTTTCATCTCCGAGCGGGATATCGGCCGCGTCCATAGCGACCAAGAGCTGACTGTCTACGTTGATGCCTTTCCCGACCGGGCCTTTCCCGGCGCAGTTGCTCGCTTGGGAGCGGCGATCGAACCCCGCACCCGCACTCTCCAGGTTAGGGGCCGGCTCCCCAACGAGGGACTCCTCCTTCGTCCCGGCATGTTCGCCCGGGTGGAGCTGGTGATGGCGCGGGCGGAGGAAGTCTTGACCATACCTCGGGAAGCTTTAATGACCAGCACAACCGGCTACTACGTTTACGTGGCCAAAGACGGCACGGCCCGAATGCAGACGATTCAGATAGGGCTCCAAGGCGCCGAGCAGGTCCAAGTCATCGCCGGGCTGCAAGAGGGGGATGCGGTCATCACCGTAGGCCAACAAAGGCTCCAAGATGGACGGCCAATCCGGGTCATCGACGTTAGCGATGGAGGGAGAGGCCGATGAACATCTCCCGCTTTGCCGTCCATCGTCCCGTGACCACCGCGATGATCTACATCGCGGTCACCCTCCTGGGGCTGTTTGCCCTCGGTCGGCTGGCCATCGATCTGATTCCCGAGCTGGCCTTTCCTTCCCTCAGCATAACCACTTCTTACTCCGGCGTTGCTCCGGAAGAGATCGAAAGCTTGATTACCATCCCCATCGAACAGGCCGTCAGCACCGTTAGCGGTGTGATCGGCATGGACTCTTTGTCCCGGGAAGGCAGCTCCCGCGTTACGCTGCGGTTCCCGTGGGGGACGGACTTGGAGGCGGTCACCAACGAGGTCCGGGCCAGTGTGGAGCGGGCCCGGTCTCGTCTGCCCTCAGAGGCGAGCGCCCCCTGGGTTGGGCGGTTTGACCCATCCCAGATGCCCATCATGACCCTTGGCCTGAGCGGCGAACTGGACTTGGCGGAGCTTCGCCGCCTAGCTGCAGAGGAAATCACCTACTATCTTGAGCGGATCGATGGCGTGGCCGCAGTGACGGTCCAAGGGGGCCGCAGCCGGGAGGTCCGGGTGGAGCTGGACCAGGCTCGTCTGCAAGCCTACGGCCTTACCATCGAGCAGATCGTCCAGGCCATCAGGGCCGAGAATTTCAACGTCCCTGCGGGCAGGATCGTCGTCGGGCAGTCCCAGTTTTCCCTGCGTACTTTAGGGGAGTTGAGGGCCGTCGAAGAACTGGAAGCCATCCTCGTGGCCAATCGGGAGGGGGTGTCCATCCGGCTGGGGGACGTTGCCCAGGTCCGGCCGGTAACCGAAGATGCTGGCGCCATCGTTCGGGTCGACGGCATGCCGGGCGTGACTATTTCCATCCAGAAGCAGTCGGGCGCTAATACGGTGCGGGTGGCTGATGCCGTTCGCCAGACGGTGGATGAGCTGTCCCTCCGCTACCCGAACCTGCGCATCAGGCCCCTCAACGACAGCTCCCGCTTCATCCGCCAAGCGGTCAACAACGTAATGCGCGCGGGGATCATCGGCGGGCTGTTGGCGGCCTTGATCCTGCTCTTTTTCCTGGGGAGCCTTCGCTCAACCCTAATCATCTCCATTGCCATCCCCGTATCCATCATTACCTCGTTCATCCTGATCGATTGGGCGGGCATGACCTTGAACATCATGTCCTTGGGGGGCCTTGCCCTGGGGATTGGCATGCTGGTCGACAACTCCATTATCGTCTTGGAGAATATCTACAGACATCTTAGAGAGGGAAGGGCGCCAAAGGAGGCAGCTGTGGACGGCAGCGGCGAGATGGCCATGGCGGTCATCGCGTCCACCTTGACCACCCTGGCGGTCTTTCTTCCCTTGATGTATCTCACGGGGATGACGGGCATCCTGTTTCGGCAGTTGTCGCTGATGGTGGCCTTTTCGTTAACATGTTCATTGACAGTCGCCTTGACGCTGGTTCCTTTCCTTTGCTCCCGGCTGCTTAAGGCAGGGAGAAATGCTAGACATCTAGATCTGGTTCTCGCCGGCCTTGAGGAAGCCTATGGACACGTGTTGGCTAGTGCCGTCAGGCGCCCCGGAGTAGTGATTTTCACTGCCTGCCTGCTGATTTTGTTTAGCTTGGGACTCATCCCCTACCTGGGCAGCGAGTTTTCGCCTACCACCGATGAAGGGGAGTTTTCCATCAGTTTCTCCCTTCCGCCGGGAACCCTCCTGGGGACTACCGATGAAATGGTCCGTCGGGTTGAGCAGTTGGTGCGGGAGATGGTTCCGGAGCTGCAGTACATCAATGCCCGCGCCGGGTCAGGGGGAGGCCAGGGGGGAGGTATGGGCTTTGTGAACGTCACCCTGGTTCCCCGCAACCAACGGGCCAGGTCGACGCAGGAGATCATCGCGGAGGTAAGGGAAAAGCTGGCGGACATCCCCGGACCTACCTTTCGGGTGAGGGCCCAAAGCAGCTTCGCTGAACGGTTGGCCGCGGGCAGCCTTGGTGGTTCCTCAGAACGCATCACCATCAATGTTCAGGGGCAGGATCTAGACTTGGTGCGGGCGGCGGCCGAGGACCTGCGGGAAATAGTCAGCCAAGTGCCCGGGGTGGTCAACGCAGGCCTGAGTCGGGAAGAGACCCAGCCGGAATTCGTCCTCCGGGTCGATCGGCACCGGGCGTCGGAATTTGGGCTGACGACGTCGCAGGTGGCCAATGCGGTCCAAGCGGCTGTTCAAGGGCGCGTTGCCACCCAACTCCATGTCAACGGTCAGGAATACGGCGTTCGAGTGCAGCTTGCCGGTGCCGACAGCCTGTCGCCAAAGGAGATTGAGGTCTTGCCAGTCTCCATCGGAGGCGGAGCTTACGTCCCCCTTCACACCGTGGCCAGGTTGAGCCTGCAAGACAGCCCGGCGGCGATTGAACGGCTTAACCAGAAGCGGACGGTGCGGGTGACCGCATCTCCCGAGGGGCGGGATCTAGGCAGCGTCATGGGGGACATCCAGGCTGCTTTGGCGGGCGTTGAACTGCCGGAAGGGGTGACCATCCATTATGGAGGGGAATGGGAAGAGCAGCAGCGGGCCTTTCGGGAGATGCTGACAGTGTTGTGTCTTGCCGTCTCCCTAGTCTACATCGTCATGGCTTGCCAGTTTGAATCCCTGTTGGATCCCCTTATTATCATGTTTTCCGTTCCCTTCGCGTTGGTAGGAGTCGTCATTACGCTCCTCATCACCGGCACGCCCTTGACTACCCAGGCGCTGATGGGCCTTATCATGCTGGGGGGGATTGTGGTGAACAATGCCATCGTCCTTGTCGATTACATAAATTTGCTCCGTTCGCGGGGAGCGTCCCTGGATGAAGCGGTCGTTGCCGGCGCTAAAACGAGGCTGCGCCCCATCTTGATGACGACGGGAACGACTTGCCTGGCCCTGGTTCCCCTGGCCCTGGAACTGGGCGAAGGGGCGGAGATTCAGGCGCCCCTGGCCAGGACGGTCATTGGCGGTCTGTTGGCGGCAACCTTGGTCACCTTGGTTTTGATCCCCACCATTTATCGTGCAGTCCATCGCCGAGGAGTTCACCGGGCCGCTTCAGCTATGCTGGTGCTGATCTTGCTGCTGGCATCGCCTGGGGCTCTCGCCCACGGGGCCATCACCCTGGAAGAGGCCTTTGCCCAGGCCCTAGAGACTAACCATCGGCTGCTGCAGGCCCGCTGGAAATTGGCGGCGGCTGAGTCCAAGCTCAGGGAGCTGGAAGGGAGCCGAGGACCCCATCTGACCCTCGATGGCGAGTGGCAGGCGACCGAGCCCGTCCAACGGGCCGGGGTGGCGTTCACCGTGCAAGGGTCCCTGCCCACCACGGAGCCCATAAGCTGGCAGCTGGCCCGACTGGCTGTGGAAGGGGCCAAGGGGGAGCTGGCGGATGAGGAAGAAGTCGTCAAGCTTGCTGTCCTGACGGCCTATGTCGATGTGTTAAAGAGCCAGGGGGCAGTCCAGGTGGCGAGGCTGGTTCAAGAACAGCTAGCGGCTTTAGTTGAGCAGGCCAGGAGGCGCAAGGAGCTGGGGATGGCGGGGGAGTTGGAGCTTCGGCAGGCCCAGGCCCAGTACCGGGCGGGGGAGCTCGCCTTGGCCAGGGCGGAAAACAGGCTGGCGCTGGCCCGGGCCCGTTTGGCCCAAGAAATGGGCGCCCCCCTGCCGGAGGAGGGTGAGCTGCTGCCGATACCCCTCGATGCACTCGCAGTCGAAGTGGACGGCGCTTTAGATCGGCGCTGGGATGTTGCTCAGGCTCGGCTGCGGCTGAGGCAAGCGGAGCTGCAGGCCAAGGCAAGGATCCCGGGCGATCGACCGGCCCTATCTGTAAGCGGCAGTCTTCGGGGCGATGAGGGGAGCGCCAGGCTTGCCTGGGACACCAAGGGTCGGGCCCTATCCCTCACCGTGCAGCGGGACCTCCTCCAGTATGGCGATCGGCCCTCAGGGAGCTTCCAGGAGGAGGGCTGGTCGGTGAATGTGGGCATCAGCTGGCCCATCTTCGATGGAGGAGAGGAAAAGGAGCGCTCCCTCCAGGAAGAACTGGACCTGGAGCAGCTGCGATCCGCCTTGGCCCAGCAGGAGGTGTCGGCTTCCCTGGCGATTCAAGATGCCCTCCTGGCTGCCGAAGAAGCCGAGGCCCAGGTGGAGCTTGCTCATCTTGACTGGCAGATGGCTGAGGAACGGCTCAAGCTCGTGGAGGAAGGACTGGCCATCGGAGCGGAGACGACCCATAGGCTCCTTGAGGCCGAAATTGCGGTGGAGAGAGCTAAACAAGCTTGGCAGGAAGCTCAGTGGAATGCGCTGCTGGCCCGGGCGCGGCTTCGTCGGGCGGCAGGACAGCCGGTGTGGATGGAAGGGGAGGATTGAGCATGCGACGATTCATCTTGGTGATACTAGCGGTTATCATGGCCGCTGGCACGGCCAGCGGGGAAGAAGCTCCTTTGCTCACCATGGAAGAAGCTGTGGCCATTGCCCAGCGGGAGGGCATTGCCGCGGCGTTGGCTGATCTATCCCTGGAAGAGGCGCGCCTTGCCTACATGGAAGTACAGGCCAACCAGATCCTGCGGCCCTCAGTGATTGCCCAGCAGCAGGGGGAAGATGCCTGGGAGGCGGCCCAGGCTGCCCGGCAGCTGGCGGAGCTCGATTTGGCCCTGCAGGTGGAGCAAGCTTATTACGACGTACTAAGGACCGACCTGGCCATCGATTTGGCCAAGCGGGCACTGGAGCAGGCGGAGGCCCAGCTGGAATCAACCCAGGTGCGCCACGGCCTGGGAATGGTATCCGATGTGGAACTATTAGCTGCCCAGTCCCAGGCGGCAACTGCCCAGCTAGAAGTCAATCGGGCCGAGGCCAACGGCGCCACCGCCCGGATGCGCTTCAATCGGCTCCTCGGCAGGGAGCTGGATGCACCCTTTCGTCTGGTTGATGAATTTGCCTACGAGCCGGTGGAGATAGACCTAGAAGATGCCCTGTCCTCGGCCCTGAGCACGAGGATCGAATTGAAACGGGCCCGGGATGCCCTTGCCTTGCGGGAGAAGGAGCTGATGGTCAACGACAATGAGTATACCCCCAGCTTGACCATCGCCAAGAGCCGCCTCGCCTTGGAGCGGGCCAAGGCCGAGCTCAAAGAGCGGGAAATCGACATTATCCTGGAAGTGAGACAAAACTACCAGGCGGTCATTGAAGGCCAGGAGCGGATCCCGATCCTCGAGACCAACCTGGCCAGGGCTCAAGAAACGTTGCGGATCACCGGCATCCGTTATGAAGCGGGCGTGATAACCGCCATTGACCTCATCGATGCCCAGCGGGCGGCCTTCCAGGCGGAGCTGCAGCTCATCCAAGGCATTTTTGATTATAATATCGCGCTGGCCCGCTTCTATCGGAGCGCCGGCCTGCCGGCCCGCTAGGGCTGTACAAGCTTAGTGTAGGCGACGGTGTTGACTGCCATCGACAGGGGCACGGTGATCAAGAGCCCCCAGCCCATGGGGATGGCGCCCAGCACGCTAAGGCCCCCTAGTACCAGCTGGAGCCAGAACAGATTGAACCACCGGCGATGGACCAGTTTGCGGCTGGCTTCCATCGCCGACCAAAAATCAAGCCCCTTATCGATCACAAAGGGGATGGCAAAGACATAGCCAACGAATAAATAAAGTCCCGGTATCACCAGCAGGATTAAGCCAATGGTGATTAAGACCGAGGTGACAAGGCCCGTCAGCAGTAAAGGCAGGAAGTGTTGCTGCCAGCCGATGAAGACATCCCCGAAGGTGACGGGCAGACCCCGCAGCCGACGCAGAGCGACGTTGTAATGGCCGGCGATGAGGATGGCGTGGAGGATGGGGGTAAGCGCGTTGATCACCGGGATGGTCAAGGAGGCGGCCAGCATCAAGGTGTAGCCGACATAGATCCCGGCATCCTTGGTGAACAGCTGCCATCCTTCCCTTATACACTGGCCTACCCTTACTTTCCTACGGGGAAGCTCTGCCCCGCAGTGGCGGCAGACAGCTTCCCACGGCTCTATATCATGGCTGCAGTGCGGACATATTTCCATCGAAGCGCCTCCTGTCCCTTGATCGATCTCCTTACTCTTCTTCGGCCCCGTTGGCTTTTCCTTTTTCAGAGAACTCAAGGTCATTTCCCCCATGGCAGGACTTGACTCCTCTGCCGGCGAATAACAGGGGGTAACGGTGCGACTTCACTTTGGGAGGTATTCGATAAAGATGCAGCGACTCATGTGGTTTGGGGCCATTTTGCTTGTTTGTTTGCTGAGCTCCCCACTAATCATGGCTTACGATGATGCCCAAGATGCCACTTTGGCTGAGATGCAAGCCCTCCTTGATGAATTGAACGAAGCAATCTACAGGGCCGAGGTTGGAAGATCTGCCCATCCGGCTTTCCTGGAGCATCTGCGGGACTTGGAGATGGGCCTGCAGGATCTCCTTGCCCGTCTGCTGGCGGAAAGGGATGAGCCGGCGGAATGGGGCGACTACATGCGTCCCGAAGATGCCAAGCCGGTCCTGGAGCTGCAGCGGGTGCTGGGGGGCATCAAGTCTCTGGAAGATGGAGTATGGGAGACAGATCGGGGCACTCCGACGGTGGCTATCGCCCCTGATCAGGAATACAGCAGTGTGGCCATCGAGGCGACGGTGACCTTCCTGAAGGGGTATCGGGAACTGAGTTTCGGCCTTTACCACCCCGATGGATATCTGATGGCCGTTGGGGGGACGGGGGTTCACCGGGCTCGCGGCTTTGTGGGCGTGGGTGATGCCCGGACTCCAAGCGCCAGGTGGAGCAATCGCCTAGGCAAAGAAGCCGAACTGGAAAGCAACCGTCCTTACCGCATACGGGTCGAAGTGCGGGTGCGGAAGGACTCGACCAAGATCGATCTCCTGATTGACGGCGAAAGGGTATTGTCACAGGTGGGCGAGACTGCCTTTGCCAGCGGCTATCCTGCCATCAGGACCTGGAACACGGAGGCCAGGATCGAAAATCTCGCCATCGAGGAGCTGGCCTGGTGAGAGGGCCATTGAGCTTGTGCTGTATAGTTGCTACAATTAAGACGTTGAGGGCCAGTGACTGATTAGAAGATCTTAAATCGCCATGAGATAAGCTCCCCTCTTGCCCTCACGGGAGAGGGGAGTGTATTTTATAATTAACGGTGCGAGACTAGTAGGGAAACCGTGCTGAGGGGAAAGGGCGGATTAAATGAATCATTATGACTTTCGGGTTGTCGAGGAAAAGTGGCAGCGCTACTGGGAAGAGCATGGTTTTTATCAAATCGAAGAGGATGCCAGCAAACCCAAGTATTACTGCCTAGAGATGTTCCCTTATCCATCGGGCCGCTTGCACATGGGCCATGTGCGCAATTATGCCATCGGCGATGTGGTTGCCCGCTATCACACCATGCGGGGCTACAACGTGCTCCATCCGATGGGGTGGGATGCCTTCGGCTTGCCGGCGGAGAATGCGGCCATTCAACGGAATATCCATCCCAGCGAGTGGACCCGTCACAACATAGAGTACATGCGCACCCAGTTGAAGCGGATGGGCCTAAGTTATGACTGGCGCAGGGAAGTAACCTCATGCCTGCCTGATTATTACCGCTGGACCCAGTGGCTGTTTCTGCAGATGTACCATAATGGCCTGGCCTACAAGAAGGCGGCCGCGGTGAATTGGTGTCCATCCTGCAACACGGTGCTGGCAAACGAGCAGGTGGTCAATGATGCCTGTGAGCGGTGCGGCACCGTCGTCGAGAGGCGGGAGCTGGAACAATGGTTCTTCAGGATCACCAAATACGCGGACCGGTTGTTGGACAACCTCGACAAGCTAGATGGCTGGCCCGAGAAGGTCAAAATAATGCAGGCCAACTGGATCGGCCGCAGCGAGGGTGCGGAGATTTTGTTCCCGGTCAAAGGCTTTGATGAGCACCTCGCGGTATTTACAACCCGGCCGGACACCATTTTCGGAGCGACCTACATGGTCTTGGCTCCCGAGCACCCGTTGGTCGATAAGTTGATTTCCGGGACCCCGAACGAAGGGGCCATCCGATCCTTTATCGCTCAAGTTGCCGCCCAGGACGAGATGGATCGGACCGCCGAGCACACCGAGAAGCTGGGGATGTTCACCGGGGGATACTGCATCAACCCGGCGACTAAGGAAGAGATACCCGTCTGGATCGGCAACTACGTTCTGATGGGATATGGGACAGGGGCCATCATGGCCGTTCCTGCCCACGATCAGCGAGACCTTGACTTTGCCCGCAAGTATGGTCTAAAGGTCAGGGTCGTCATTCAGCCCGATGGGGACTTGGATGGAGAGACCATGGTTGAGGCCTACACAGGCCCTGGCCGACTGGTCAATTCGGGCCAGTTCGATGGCCTCCCCAGTGAAGAGGCAATCGAAGCCATCACCAAGTTCTTGGAAGGACAAGGCCTGGGCCGCTTCCAAGTGAACTATCGTTTACGGGACTGGTTGATTTCCCGGCAGCGCTACTGGGGGGCGCCGATCCCCATCGTTTATTGCGAGCAGTGCGGTACGGTGCCGGTCCCGGAAGAGATGCTGCCTGTTTACCTGCCTATGGATGTCGCCTTCAAGCCCACGGGCCAGTCGCCCTTGGTTGAGGCGGATGAGTTTGTCCATACCGAGTGTCCCCGTTGTGGAGGCAAAGCCAAGCGGGAGACGGACACCATGGATACCTTCGTGTGCTCCTCCTGGTATTTCCTCCGCTACGCGGATCCCCACAACGAATCCTTGCCCTTCGCCAAAGAGAAGGTCGACTACTGGATGCCGGTGGACCAGTACATCGGCGGAGTTGAGCATGCGATCCTCCACTTGATGTATGCACGGTTCTTCCAGATGGTCATGTCCGATTTGGGCTTGGTGACTGTGGATGAGCCTTTCCAGAACTTGCTCACCCAGGGCATGGTGTTGAAGGGCGGCATCAAGATGTCCAAGTCCAAAGGCAATATCGTGGACCCGGACCACATCATCAACGAGTATGGTGCGGACACGGCCCGCGTGTTCGTCTTGTTCGCCTCGCCGCCGGAGAAAGAACTGGAGTGGAGCGATGAGGGCGTCGAAGGAGCTTACCGCTTCCTCAACCGCGTCTGGCGGCTTGTTAATGCCTATGCGGACCAGCTGGGGGAGACAGAGGAGCTTGATGTTAACCGGTTGACCAAGCAAGAGCGGGATCTTTGGCGCACCGTCAACTTGGCCATCAAGAAGGTGACCGAGGATGTTGAGGAGCGCTTCAATTTCAATACCGCCATCAGCAGCATTATGGAATTGACCAACGCCCTGTACCTCTACAAAGAAGGCTCCGGAGAGGTCAACCGCGCCTTGCTGGCCGCCGCCTTGGAAAAGCTCCTGCTGCTTTTGGCTCCGTTCGCACCCCATATCACTGACGAACTCTGGTCCCGGCTTGGTCGAACGGAAAGCATCCATTTGCAGAAATGGCCCGACTACGATGAAGCTGCTTTACAGGTCGAAGAGATCACGGTCGTCATCCAGGTCAATGGCCGGGTGCGGGACCGGCTGGTGGTTCCCGTCGACGTGGCTGAAGACGAGCTGAAGGAGCGGGCGTTGGCCCTGCCCCGGGTGCAAGAATTTGTGGATGGCAAACAGGTCGTCAAAGTGATCTTGGTTCCGGGCAAGCTGGTGAACATCGTGGTCAAGTAGGGCTTTCCTTCAGCAGGAGTTGCAGTGGCCGATGGAGAAGGATCTTCCATCGGCCATTCTTGTCCCAAGCACCGGCCAGCCCCCAGGAGGGAAGGACCAGGTGTTTGATCTTAATCGGCGGGAACAGATGGTCATCGTTCTGTTGGTGTTGTCCTTGAGTCTCGGTTCAGGTTTGTGGCTGCGGGCTGCCGTTTGGTCGGCCGAGGGTCCGGTAGAGATCCAGATTGAAGAGATGGCCTCCCCAGAGGAACTCCCGGCACCTGCCCAGGGAGATTGGTCATTGGACCCCCGGGTGAATGTAAACACAGCCTCGGAGGAGCTCCTAGTCACCTTGCCGGGCATCGGTCCGGTGCTCGCCCGGCGGATTATTGCCTACCGGGAGGAGCATGGCCATTTCGCCACATTGGAGGACCTCCTGCAAGTCAGCGGCATTGGGGAGAAAAAGCTGGCTGCTTTGGAGGACTTAATCCGCGTTGAGTAGTAATAAGTACCCGGTCCTCTTTGGACCGGGCCGTTTGTTAGTGGGGCATGGTTTAATTCCCAGGCAAACAAGGAAGACTAGAATGAGCTGTCAGTCAAGGGGAAGGAGAGCTTGACGTGCAAATGGAGTTTCAAGAAGGCTTGCTGCCTAATGGCATTCATCTCCATACCTGCGCCACCGATCGGTTCAACACGGTGCTGTGCAAACTGTACATCCACCAGCCCTTAGGGCCCAAGGCGGGCGCGACAGCCCTCTTGCCCTTTCTCCTGAGGAGGGGCTGCAGGACTTATCCCACCTTGCGGGACGTGGCTCGCCGGTTGGAGGAGCTTTATGGAGCCGTCTTCAGCGCGGATGTGGTCAAGATCGGCGAGCGCCAGCTGATTGAGTTGGGCCTTTCCGTGCCGGACGAGAAGGTTCTGGGGGTTTCGGGCCTGTTGGATGAAGCCTTGCAGACCTTGGCGGAAGTGGTCTGCCGCCCCTTGCTGGAAGGTGAGGGCTTCAACCGAGAGTACTTTCGCCAGGAGCGGGAGCTGCTCTTGCGCAAGATTGACGGCTTGATTAACGACAAGCCTCGTTACGCGATGCTGCGGCTCTTTCAGGAGATGTGCCCGGACGAGCCCTTCGGGATCCACAAGTATGGGAGCAAGGAGGAAATCGAAGGACTTACGGCGGTTTCCTTGTTCGAACACTACCAAGAGGTTCGCCAAGGGCAATGTGATCTGTTCATAGTGGGCAACGTGAACCACGCCCAGGTGGCTGAAGCTGTCCAAGGGGCCTTTGAGGATGGATGGCGGTCCCAAGAGTTCCCTCCGGTGAGCGAAGGGACGCCCCGCGGCGGCGTGGAAGTCAGGGAGGAGCAGGACGTCAATCAAGGGATCCTGGCCATGGGGCTGCGCTCCCGGGCCACGTACCGGGATGAGGATTACCCGGCCCTTCTTTTCTACAATGGCATTCTCGGGGGATTCCCCCATTCCAAGCTGTTCATCAATGTCAGGGAGCGGGCCAGCCTCGCCTATTTTGCCTTCTCGCGCCTGGAGCCTACCAAAGGGGTGCTGGCTGCCAGCGCTGGCATCGATGTGAAGGAATACGAGCGGGCCCGGGACATCATCAAAGCACAAGTAGACGCCTTGGCGGCGGGTGACATTTCCGATGAGGAGATGGAGGGCACCCGGCGGGGGCTCATTCACCGCCAGCGCACCGTCAGCGACGACCCTGGCGGGCTGGTCGACAGCCACCTGCTGGGATTGATCAACAATCGCATCCGCCCCCAAACTGAATTAATCGACCAATTGGGCCAGGTGACCCGGGAGGATGTGGTCAGGGTGGCCCGGGAGGTCCAGCCCGATGTGACCTTCTTCCTGTGTGGTCCTCGGGAAAGGGAGGGAAACTAGATGCCCGTTGCCATCTTCAAGGATATTTACCACCAGACCGTTGAACCGGGCATGGACGTTTTTGTGCTGCCGCGCAAGTACAATAAGAAATATGCGGTGGTGGGCGTCAAGTACGGTTCCGTCGACAACGAGTTCATCGTCCCCGGCGAGGATGAAGGCGTGGTTGTGCCCGCGGGGATCGCCCACTTCCTCGAACATAAGATGTTCGATGAGGAATGGGGAAACGCTTTTGAACGCTTCTCTCAGCTGGGGGCCTCGGCCAATGCCTACACCAGCTACACTGTCACCGCCTACTTGTTCTCGGCAACGGAAGGCTTCTGGGAGAGCTTCGAGCTGCTTCTGGATTTTGTCCAGCAGCCCTACTTCACCCCGGAGAGCGTAGCCAAAGAGAAGGGGATCATTCAACAGGAATTGATGATGATCGAAGACGATCCGGACCGGAAGCTGTTCAGCAGCCTTCTGCAAGGTCTTTTCCAGCGTCACCCGGTCCGCATCGAAATCGGCGGCACCGTTGACTCCATCGCTAAGATCACCCCGGAATTGCTCTATGATTGTCACCGCACCTTCTATCACCCGGCCAATATGGCCGTCTGCGTCGTGGGGGATGTGGATCCCGATGAAGTGACGAGGCGAGTCCGTGAAGACCTTCAGGGCCGAGACTACGAACCCCAGGGGGAAATCCGTCGGATCATGCCCACGGAACCAGCAGAGGTCCATCGCGCCCGGATGGAGACGAAGATGCTCGTCTCCCGGCCCCGCCTGGGCATCGGCTTCAAGGAGGCAGGCCCCCCATTGAAGGGCAAGGACCTCCTTCGCCGGGAGGCGGCGACTAATCTTCTGCTTCAGGCAGTGTTGGGGCGCAGCTCGCCTTTGTACAGCGAGCTTTATGAAGCTGGTTTAATCGACGATCAGTTTGGCCTGCGCTACTATGCCAGTGAACACTTCGGCTTTACCATGATCGAAGGAGAAACGGAGGACCCCGACATCCTCTATCAAAGGATCATCGAGGGGCTGGCCAAGGCCCGAGACGAAGGGGTGGCTTTGGCTGATCTGGAACGTCTGCGCAAGAAATCCATCGGCCGCTTGATCAATGCCTTTGATTCTTCCGACTATGTGGCCAACAGCCTGTTGAGCTACCACTTTGAAGGCACCTCCCTCAGGGATTATTTAGATGTCCTGCAGGATCTAACCCTGGCCGACCTGGAAGAGCGCTGGCGGCACTTGGATCCAAAAGCGGCGGCTTCAACCATCATCCGACCGATGGACTAGCTGGGCTCCTGTCGGGGCCCCTTTTTCTTATTGCCCGCGCCAACATCCCTTAGGATGGCGGTCATTTAACTGATCTGTCGCCCTTTCCCACCTCCTAGCCCAGCTTTCTTCCGTCCCGCGGGGCCCTTGGCCAGGGAAAGCTGGATTGGGGGAGAATATGTCACCATTAACTAGGGAGGGAAGCCCTTGGACAAGAGGGAGCTTAGGCAAGCCAAGCTCGCGCAGCGGGATGGGCTGCCAGAAGAGGTTAGGAAAGAGAAAAGCAGGCTGATCGCCCGGCAGCTTTTTGAACTGCCGGCTTTCGCCGCAGCCAAGAAGGTAATGCTCTTTGCCAGCATGGGCTCAGAGGTCCACACCAAGGAGATGGCTCTCCAGGCCCTGAAAGAAGGCAAGCGGGTGGCTTTGCCGGTAACTGACCGGGTGACTAGAGAGCTAATTCCCGGTTGGATAACCAGCTGGGATGAGCTGGTGCCCGGCGTCTGGGGAATTCCAGAGCCCGACCGGAGCCGCTTGTGGCTGGCCCCGATCGATGAAATAGACCTGGTGGTGGTGCCGGGGGTGGTCTTCGATCAGAGGGGATATCGGATCGGCTATGGAGGCGGATATTACGATCGCCTGCTTCCTCGGCTCAGGCCCGGCGCCCTCAAAGTCGGCATCGCCTTTGCCGAACAAATAGTTGATGCTGTGCCGGCCCGCGAGTATGATATACCAGTGGACTTGGTGATTACTGACGAAGGGACGTCGACCTTCCTAAGGCTTGGCTAGGGCGCTTTGTTCCTTTCGAGTAATACCGGGCAGAAGTGGATTATAGAATGAACGCGGAGGGGGAGGTGAGGCCATGCGGCAACTGATTTGGGCCTTGGTTTTATGTTTGCTGACCCCATTGTCTGCGGGGGCGGCCGTCGAGCATCACCGGGGAGATCTGGTCCGCTTTGGGGCATCGGTCCACATCCCGGAGCAGATGCTCCTGGACGGATCGGTTGTCGTTATCGGCGGCGATGCCCAGGTCGATGGCCGGGTGATGGATGATGTGGTGGTCATCGGCGGCGGCAGCCGGATCAACGGGCCGGTAGGGGGCAATGTCTTCACCATTGGCGGGCGGGTTGTCCTGGAAGCGAAAGCGCGAATTGACGGCGATGTGACCGGCATTGGCCGCGGCGTAGAGGTCCATCCCGGCGCCCTGGTCCGGGGGAAAACGGTCGATATGGGCTTCCCCCGTTTTCACCGGGGGAGGGGCTGGGTGGCCTTCTATCCCTATCCGGGAGCCTTTTGGCGCGGGATGAACGCCGTGGCCGTCGCCGCCCTGGCGGTGCTCCTGGGGGCTCTTTTCCCCGGGGCCCTGGATAATGTGGCTGGGGCCCTCAGCCGGCAGCCGGGCCGCTCTTTGCTCATGGGCCTTCTCTTGGCTATAGCCTTTGTCCCCGGGGTCCTCTTCTTGGTCTTGACTATCGTTGGCATTCCCCTGATTGCCGTCCTGGTCTCCGGACTAGTTGCCGCCTGGATGATGGGTTACGCGGCTGTGGCCCTGCTCATCGGGCGGCGCATCACCGGCGAGGGACGGTTGGGGATGATCGTTGAAATCTTGGTCGGCGTAGTGCTCCTGGGACTAGTCCGTTTCCTGCCGGTTTTCGGCGGGCTCTTAGGAATTGCTGCTGTCCTGTTTGGCCTTGGTGCTGTACTTGATACCAGGTTCGGCACCCGGCCGACTAATTAAGGTTGCGGGAAGGAAGGGAATCATGGTCGTATTTCGCAAAGCGAGGATGCCGGATGTGGAGCAGATCCATGCTCTCGTGAACGATTATGCCTCCAAGGGACTGATGCTTCCCCGGTCGCGCAATATGCTTTATGAGTGCCTGCGGGAGTTTACCGTCATTGAAGAAGACGGGCGCTTCCTGGGCGTCGGCGGCCTTCATATCATCTGGGAAGACCTGGCGGAAATCCGGGCGTTGGCTCTAGTTCCTGAGGCCCAGGGGAGGAAGCTGGGCAAGCAGCTGGTGGAGACCCTGATTGAGGAGGCCCGCTCCCTGCACATCCCCCGGGTGTTTGCCTTGACATACAATGTTCGCTTCTTCGTCAGTTGTGGCTTTCGCGAGATTTCCAAGGATGATCTGCCCCACAAAGTGTGGAAAGAGTGCATCAACTGCCCTCAGTTTCCCAATTGCGATGAAGTCGCCGTAATCCGCGATTTGGACGTTTAGTAGCCTGCGGCCCCTCCCTTCCCAGGTTATATCTGCGGCCTCGCCGGAATAGATTTTGTACTAGACTGGCGAAAGGGCGGTGAGGGGACATGTTTCGGCGACTGCGCTACGGGCTGCGCCTCTTTGGCCTGCGGCTGCGAAGGCGTTCCTATGCATTGACCCGTCGTCTGCCCCGGTCCGCCGTGCGGAACATGGGACTTTTCTACGGCGGGCTGATTCTGGGGGCTCTCTTGCTGACCGTGGGCCGGTTGTATCCCGGCTTTTACAGCTCCGTGGCCGTCGGCGCCTACCGGGGAGCGGCCGCCCTTGTCTCCGGCTGCCAGCAGCTGATTATTCCCGCCATGATCGAAATGAGGGGGTCCGACTTGCCCAAGGAGATCCTCAAGAAGGGTCTGCCGATCCTGGAGTTGGGTCCGGAGCCCTTCGATGGTCAAGATGCGGTGCGAAGTCTAGTGCGGGTAGTGACCAGCTTTGACTTGGCCGATCCCGCAAGCTTCATTGCGGCAGGTCTGCCTCAGTTGCAAGGGGCGGGGTTTGAAGAGCTCCCTCGCGTTGAGATCACCGTGCCCGAAAAGCCCGAGCCAGTCCAGGAAATCCCTGCTGCTGCTCTTCCGGCTAGAGATCCGGCGCCCCGCCTGCGGGAGTGGGGGAGCAGGCCCCTCATCGCCATCTACCACACCCATAATTCCGAAACCTATCATCGTCCAGGCATGAATCCTGACCGGTTCAACGATTATCACATCCGCAACACGACGGATACGGGGATTATGCGCGTGGGTCGGGAGTTTGCCCGGGTGATGCAGGAGCAGTACGGCATCCCCGTGCTCCATTCCCAGCGACTCCATGACAGCGACGGCTTCCTCCGCAGCTATATCAACTCCCTCGACACCATCACCAGGATCCTGGCCGACAACGATCAGGTGGAGGTGGTCCTCGACTTGCACCGGGATGGGGTGGCTAACGCGGATCTGACTACCACCATCAACGGACAGCAGGTAGCCCAGATTCTAATCGTGGTCACCACCGATGATTATGGGCTGCCCCATCCTAACTGGCGGCGCAATCTAGCCTTTGCCCGCTTCCTCCATGAACGGATGGAGGAGATGTACCCCGGTCTGTCCCGGGGGGTAAGAGTGGTGACCACCGCCCGCTACAACCTCCACGTCCATCCTCGGGCCCTCCTGTTGGAGATCGGAAACTACAACCACGCCGAGGAGCTGGCTCTCCGGTCCGTGCGCCTCCTGGCCGATGTGTTCGCTACGGTGATGGCCGACTTGCCCCGTTAGTATTTTCTTCCTCCGCGGGGAACACTAAGGCTAAAGGCCTGGGAGGGATTGGGCCCCCGAGGGCGAATAAGTCCTCCGGGGCGGAGGCCCGTCTTTTTTGTCCGATGGGAGGGTGCGGATGTGGGGCGGGGAGTGGTCAAATCAGCCGGTCTGATGATGACCGGCATCTTCATCAGCCGTGTGTTGGGCTTCATCCGGGAGCGGGCGGTGGCCCAAGTCTTCGGCCGGACGGCCGCGACCGACGCTTTCTTTGCGGCCTTCGCCATTCCCGACCTGATGTACTACATCCTCGTCGGCGGAGCCCTCAGTGCGGCTTTCATCCCTGTCTTCACCGGCTACCTGGCCCGGGGTCAAGAGGAGGAAGGCTGGCATGTAGCTTCGACCTTCATTAACATCACCATTTTGCTCTTGTTGTTGTGTACAGGCCTGGGGATCATTTTCGCTCCTTCCCTGGCTCCTTTAGTCGCCTATCAGTTCAGCGGCGATCAGCTGGCGTTGTTAATAAGACTGATGCGGATCATGTTTCCGGCGGTTTTTTTCACCGCGCTCGCCGGCCTCACGATGGGGGTGCTGAACTCCTACCAGTATTTCGTCACCTCCGCCTTGGGACCAATCATTTACAACACGGCCATCATCCTGTCCGCCTACCTCCTAGGTCCCCGCCTGGGGCTGATGGGGATGGCTCTAGGGGTTGTTCTAGGGGCCGTTGGCAACTTCTCGGTTCAGCTGCCGCCCTTGATCCAACGGGCCCGTGGCTATGTACCGACCATCGACATCCACCATGAAGGCATCAGACATATGGTGGGGCTCATGCTGCCCGCCCTCTTGGGCCTGTCAATCGGCCAAATCAACCTGATCATCGGCCAAAACCTGGCCTCCGGGCTCGATGGCGGCATCACCGCTTTGCGCCTTGCCAACCGGTTGATCCAGTTTCCCCTGGGGGTGTTCGCCATGGGGATCTCCACCGCCTTGTTTCCGGAGCTGACCAGGCTGGCCGCCAGAGGGGAAATGGAAGAGTTCAAGCGGAGCTTGTCTTTAGGCCTGCGGGTCGTCTTTCTGATCACTATTCCCGCGGGGATGGGCCTTCTTGCCCTTCGGGTGCCCATCGTTAGACTCCTTTTTGAATCCGGCCAGTTCACTTCCCGGGACACCCAGGCAACGGCAACGGCCCTGCTGTTTTACTCTTTCGGACTGTTCTCCCAGTCGGGGATCCAGCTGCTCACCAAGACCTTTTACTCCATCCGGGACACCCGCACGCCGGTCAAGATCGGCCTGCTTAATATAGTGGTCAATACACTGCTCAGCATCTTCTTCCTGCGGCAAACCTCCCTCGGTCACGGGGGGCTGGCCCTCGCCTTTTCCTTGACCAGCCTGGTGAACATGATGGTCTTCTTACACCTGCTTCGCCGGCGGCTGGGGACGATCGACGGGCGGCGCATCGTGACCACCACGCTGAAATCGATCTTTGCGTCCATCGTTATGGGTCTTTGCGTTGTGTTTGTGGCGAGCCGTCTGGAAGGGCTGTTGAACATGGCCCGCGTCAGCGGCCGCCTCCTTCAGGTTGGCCTATCCATCATGGTTGGCGTACTCACCTATGCGTTGCTGGTTTTTCTTTTCCGGATGGAGGAGGTTGACTACATCATCCGACTCCTCAAGAAGCGACTTCCCTCGAGAACTTAGATGAAGCCCTCCAATGGGGCGGCAGCCCAAATGCCTCCCTCAGTGACCTTGTACTGCCAAGGGATAAAGTCATCGACACGCTCCTGTCCCGGGTCATGATGCGAAGGACCTTTACCTTTTGCCATCCTAAGGGGATACTGAGCCATGGGATGAATACAGGCGGTAGCAAGCTGGGTCCCATGTCATGGGGCGGTCCCGTAACAATCGACCTTCAGCCCTCATAGTATGTAGCTGAATACAAGACTGTTGCCCGGCCGACAAGGTGTTGCGCCGGTCACACTTTGAGGGGGATCGAGGTGCTTTTGAGTCAGCTGCCCGTCGGCAAGACAGGGGAAGTAGTCGCCATCACTTGCTCCGGGTTGATGCGGCGAAGGCTGCTTGACTTGGGCCTAGTCCCGGGCACTAAGATTCAGACCTTGCGTCAAAGTCCTGGAGGGGATCCGCTTGCTTTCAACATCCGGGGAGCGGTGATCGCCTTGCGTTTGGACACCGCTTCCCAGGTGAAGATACGACTGGTAAAGTGAACGGAGGGAACAACCATGAAGGGGCAGCCGGTGCAGCCTTTGCTACGATTCGGCATTGAGAAGGCGGACTCCCCGGTGGTCGCGTTGGCAGGAAATCCCAACACCGGGAAGACGACGATCTTTAATGCCCTGACTGGACTTAATCAACATACGGGCAATTGGCCGGGCAAGACTGTTGTCCAAGCGAGGGGGAAATACTGCTATGGAGGCCAGGAAGTGGTCTTGGTTGACCTGCCGGGCACATACTCCCTCCTGGCCAATTCAGTGGAGGAGCAAATTGCCCGGGATTTCATCTACTTCGGTCGACCTGCGGCCACCATCGTCGTTGCCGACGCCACCTGTCTGGAGCGCAATTTGAATCTGCTGCTGCAGGTGGTGGAAATAACTCCCTTCGTCATCCTTTGCATCAACCTAATCGATGAAGCCAGACGCAAGCTGATCAAGATCGATTTTGCCAGGCTCCAGGAGCGACTGGGCATCCCCGTGGTCCCCGTATCGGGCCGGACCGGCGAAGGGTTGGAGCTGCTAAAAAAGACGGTGCTGGAGATGGTCACCGGGCAGCTCAGACCCTCGCCCAAGCAGATCATCTACGACGGCGAAGTGGAAGGGGCCCTCCACCAAATTCTGCCGGAAATCAAGGGCATCGTCGGGGATGACGCAACTAGCCGCTGGCTGGCCTTGCGCCTGTTGGAAGGAGACGAGACGGTGGTCCAGGGCATACAGCACTATCTGACGACCGATCCTCCCCCGAGGCTCGAGGAGGTGTTGGCATGAGCGTGGATCTTGGCCGGATCCTGCAGCGAGCCCAGGACCTTTCCTGTGGTGAAGACGCCGTGCGGGATAAAGTCGTTGCGCGGATTTACCAGGAGGCCGAGTCCCTGGCAAGCGAAGTCGTCATGGCCGAAAAACCGGCCAGGGACTGGGACACTTTGATCGACGATGTCCTCACCTCGAAGAGGTTTGGCTACCCCTCGATGCTGGCCTTGCTGGCCTTCGTCCTTTGGCTGACCATCAGCGGCGCCAATCTTCCATCTCAGCTGCTCGCCCGCCTCCTCTTCGCGGGCGAAGAGGGGCTGAGCCGTCTCTTTCTCTCGTTTGGGGCTCCGGACTGGCTCCATGGCCTGTTGGTCCTTGGCGTCTATCGCTGCCTGGCCTGGGTGGTGTCCGTCATGCTGCCGCCAATGGCCATTTTCTTTCCCCTCTTCACCCTCCTCGAAGATCTTGGCTACCTGCCTCGGGTAGCCTTTAACTTGGACGGCTTTTTCCAGAAAGCGGGGGCCCACGGCAAACAGGCCCTGACCATGAGCATGGGCTTTGGCTGCAACGCGGCAGGAGTAATCGCCTGCCGCATTATCGAGTCGCCCCGGGAGCGGTTAATCGCCATTTTGACCAACAACTTCGTTCCCTGCAACGGCCGCTTTCCCACGCTAATCGCCATGAGCAACATCTTCTTGGGAGCTATGGCCCTTAACGGCAGCTCCTTTCTCGCCGTCTTGCTGGTGGCCGGGTTGGTGGTGGGCGGCATCGCCATCACCTTAGTGGTCTCGAGGCTCCTGTCCGCTACTCTACTGAAGGGAATCCCGTCCCATTTTGCCCTAGAGCTGCCCCCTTACCGGCCGCCCCAAGTGCTCCAGGTCATCCTCCGCTCCGTTTTCGATCGGACCCTCTTCGTCCTTTGGCGAGCGGTGAAGGTGGCCGCTCCCGCGGGCGCCGTCGCGTGGGGGCTGGCCAACATCCATGTTGACGGACTTAGCCTCCTCGGTCACACGGCCCAGGTCCTAGAGCCTTTAGGTGCGGCCATGGGGCTTGACGGGGTTATCCTGCTTGCCTTCATCCTGGGGCTTCCGGCCAATGAGATCGTCATTCCCATCATCCTGATGGGCTACCTGTCCGCCGGCGCCATGCTGGAATTAGAGGGCCTGCCGGCTCTGCGCGAGCTGTTGTTGGCTAACGGCTGGACCTGGGTGACGGCCTTGAATATGATGCTTTTCTCCCTGCTCCATTTTCCCTGCGGCACCACCTTGCTCACCATCCGCAAGGAGACCCAGAGCTGGAAATGGACTCTGCTGGCCGCCCTCATACCGACACTGATCGGTACAGCTGTCTGCATTCTCGTGGCCCAGGGGGCAAGACTTGTGGGGCTGGCCTAGTCTGGAAGGAGGGGACCCGGCATGCTGACGGAAAGCATGGAGGATTACCTGGAAATGATGTATCGCTTGGAGAGCGAGAAGGGTTATATCAAGGTGGTGGACCTGGCCAACTGTCTCAAAGTCAAGCCGTCGTCGGTCACCAGGATGATCCAGAAGCTCGATGAAGCTGGATTCTTGACCTATGAAAAGTACCGCAACATCGCGTTGAACGAATCAGGCCGGAAGGTGGGTCGTTTTCTGGTCTGGCGGGATCAAGTCTTGAAGGATTTCCTGCGGATCTTGAACTCTCCCGTTGGGGTCGATGAGCAGGTGGAAGGGATCGAGCATTACATCACTCCGCCCACCATGAGCCTCATCAGAAGCCTCCTGACCTACTTTCGGGACGGCCCCCATCGTCTGCAGGAGCTTAGGGAAATCCAGCGCGTGCCGAGCTATCCTGATGGCGAATGTTTAGACAGCCTTCGCTGCTGGCTCTTCCGCCACGAGCGGGATGACTAGGTACTCTTTGGCCTCCAGGGAAGGGTGTAGTATAATAGCGAAGGAGAATGAGATGAGAGAGGGAGCATTCCTTGGATCAAGAGCGCATTCGCAACTTTTGCATCATCGCCCATATTGACCACGGCAAGTCCACCTTGGCCGACCGTCTCTTGCAGCAGACCAATACGGTGAGCGAGCGGGAGATGGTGGACCAGATCCTGGACCAAATGGATCTGGAGCGGGAGCGGGGGATAACGATCAAGCTGCAGGCCGTTCGCTTGGAATATGCAGCTAAGAATGGCCAGACCTACATCCTGAACCTGATCGACACCCCTGGCCATGTGGACTTCTCCTACGAGGTGTCTCGGAGCCTGGCGGCTTGTGAAGGCGCACTGCTGGTCATTGACGCCTCCCAGGGCATCGAAGCCCAAACCTTGGCCAATTTGTACATGGCCTTAGACAATGACCTGGAGATCATCCCCGTCATCAACAAGATCGATTTGCCCAATGCCGAAGTTGAGCGGGTTCTAGGCGAACTGGAGGAAACCATCGGCTTTGACAGGGACCAGGTTATCCTGGCCAGCGCCAAGACGGGCGAAGGAGTGGGGGAGATCCTGGAGGCGGTGGTCCAACGGATTCCCCCTCCCCGGGGCAATCCACAAGCACCCCTGAAAGCCTTGATCTTTGACTCCCATTACGACGTTTATCGGGGAGCTGTCGCCTACATCCGGGTGGTGGACGGCGTTGTCAAGGTGGGGGAGGGGATCAAAATGATGTCATCGGGACGGGAGTTTGAGGTGACGCAGCTTGGCGTCTTCCGTCCCCAGATGGTCAGCGTCGAAGAGCTCGCGGCGGGCGAAGTGGGCTGTCTACTGGCGAGCCTGAAGGATGTCAAAGACACCAGGGTGGGTGATACCATCACCCACACCAACCGACCGGCAGCCGATCCCCTGCCTGGATACCGGGCTGCTCGCCCCATGGTTTACGCGGGGCTTTACCCGGTCAACAATGAGGACTTCGAAGACCTGCGGACGGCTTTAGAAAAACTGCAGCTCAACGATGCGAGCCTGTCTTTCGAACCGGAAACCTCGGCCGCCCTCGGCTTTGGTTTTCGCTGCGGCTTCTTGGGCCTGCTGCACATGGAAATCGTTCAGGAAAGGCTGGAGCGACAGTTCGATCTGAATCTGATCACCACCGCTCCAAACGTAGTCTATCGGGTGACGACGACGGACGGGGAGACTCTAGTAGTGGACAACCCCGCCTCCTTCCCTCCCCAAGGCGCCATCCTCTCCATCGAGGAGCCCTATGTGGACGCGACTGTCATCGTCCCCAGCGACTTTGCCGGTCCGGTGATGGAGCTTTGCCAGGATCGACGGGGGACCTTCCAAACGATGGAGTATATTACTCCGGAAAGGATGGTCATTAGGTACTCCCTGCCCCTATCGGAGATTCTCCTTGATTTCTTTGACCGCCTCAAGTCCCGCACCCGGGGCTACGCCTCTTTAGATTATGAGTTTCGGGGCTACCAAGAGTCGGACTTGGTCAAATTGGATGTGTTGCTTAACGGCAAACCGGTCGATGCCCTCTCCTGCATCGTGCATCGCAGCCGAGCCCAGAAGCGGGGGCGGCAGCTGGCAGAGAAGCTGAAAGAGGTCATCCCCCGGCAGCTCTTTGAGGTCCCCATCCAGGCAGCCATCGGCGGGAAGATCATCGCCCGGGAGACAGTGCGGGCCCTGCGCAAGGACGTACTGGCCAAATGCTACGGGGGGGACGTCACCCGGAAGCGAAAGCTCCTGGAGAAGCAGCGGGAAGGCAAACGCCGGATGAAGCAATTTGGCGATGTGGAGGTGCCCCAGGAGGCCTTCATGGCCATTCTGAAAGTGGATGACTGAAAACCCTTGGGGGCTGTACGTACACATTCCTTATTGCCTGCGCAAATGTCCCTATTGCGACTTCAATTCCTATCCCCTAAGCCGATGGTCCCGGGAAGAACGGGGCCGCTACCTACAGGCCATCGCCCGGGAAATGGGGGGAATTGCCGTTTCCCGTGCCCCCATCAGCCTGTACTTTGGCGGCGGCACCCCAACGACCCTTCCTCCAGGGGATCTGGCCCGGCTCCTCGACCTTGCCCGCAACAAGTGGGACTTGGGGGAGCGGGTTGAGATCACCATCGAAGCCAACCCAGACACCGTTAGCTTAGAGATCCTGAGGGAACTTAGGGCGGCCGGATTCAATCGATTGAGCCTGGGCGTCCAGTCCCTGCGGGATCAGGATCTTGCCATCCTCGGCCGTACGTATACTTCCCAGACTGTGCATCAGGCCCTGCAGGCTGCCCGCCTGGCGGGCTTCAGTAATATAGGGATCGATCTCATCTACGGCCTTCCCGGGCAAAGCATCGAGAATTGGCGGGAGACTTTGCAGGGAGCCTTAGAACTAGAAGTCCAGCACATTTCCTGTTATTCGCTGCAAGTTGAAGAGGGTACCCCCATGGCCTATGCCGTCAAGAGGGGAGAGCTCGCCCTGCCCCCGGAGGATGACTGCCTAGAGATGTTCCTGATGACATGGATGGTCCTGGGCAGAGGCGGCTATGAGCATTACGAGATAGCCAATTTTGCCCAGCCGGGCCTTGAGTGCCGCCACAACCTCCTTTACTGGCAAAACAGCTGGTATCTGGGGATCGGGGCGGGAGCCCACTCCCATTGGGAGCGGAGGCGATGGGCCAACGTCGAAGATCCGGGCAAGTATGCCGAGCTCATCCTGGCGGGGGAGGCCCCCGTGGAGGATGAGAGAGCTTTGACGGAAGGGGAGGAGATGGATGAGACGGCTTTCCTGGGCCTGCGTCTCCGTCGGGGAGTGGACCTGGA
>JAAYLE010000130.1 GCA_012522085.1 Bacillota bacterium
CAGTTGGCGCCTGGAATGACTTGATGAGGTTCTCAACGACCCGCTGAGCCTGCCCCACCTCCAGGTCTTCCCCTGCCTCAATCCTGGCCACCATGTCCCTGGCCACATCAGTTCCCTGTAGGAGAATGTTGATCAGCTCGGTGGTAGCCTCCACTTGCCGGGTTCTGACTTTGTGCAAGAGCTCCTCCATGTGGTGGAGGAAGTCCCCAAGGACGCTAAGTCCAATCAAGCCGGCACTCCCCTTGAGACTGTGAACCGTCCGAAAAATGGCGTTGATCAGCTCCTGGTCTTCCGGGGAGTCCTCCAGGGCTAAGAGGTTTTCTTCCAGGATGGGAAAGCCTTCATGGGCCTCTTCGATAAAGGTTGCCAACAGCTCCCTGTTCAATAACCTCCCCCCCATCTAGGCCCTAACGAACTTTCTAACCACTTGTACCAGTTGTTCAGGTTGAAACGGCTTAACGAGCCAGCCTGCCGCTCCCGCTTCTTTGCCTTGCATTTTCATTGCCTGCTGAGATTCGGTGGTCAAGACTAAAATAGGGACAAAGCGCATGCCCGGCATCTTCTTTACCTTAGTGATGAAAGTGATGCCGTCCATTCTAGGCATGTTGATATCGCTGATGATCATAGCTGGGCGCTTGCCCATGCGCTGCTGCTCAGCCAGCACATCTAAGCCATGCTGCCCGTCTTCGGCCTCAATGACGTGGAAGTTCTCTTTGCTCAGGGCATACTTCACCGCTTCCCGGACAGTTCGGGAATCATCGACGATCATGACCGTTTTCATCCATCTCACCTCCCGCAAAGTCAGATGGAGATAGGCCCCCTAAAGGAGCGATCAGCTCAAATTCTTCGCTCCACGAACCAAGTCGCAGCTCCTTGCCTTCTCGCTCATAGGATTTCATGGCCGACAGAAGGAGCTGAACGGCGCACCCATCCATGTCGCGGACCCCCGATGCATCCAGGACAACTGGCTCCTGTGACAAAAGGCCTTCCTTGAGTTCCCGCAGGACTTCTTCAATGTTGTAGATCGTAAAATCGCCGGGCAGTCGGATCTCCATTTGGAACCCCCCGCTAAAACAGCTCTAGCTCCCGGCCTTGGGAACCAATGTCAATTTGCTCGTCAGTGAACAGCTCCTGGGTCACTTGCCTTTCCACATAGCTGGTGAAGTGTTCCATCAGTTCAGCCAATTGCTCGTTAGACAGGTTTACTCCCTCATCAACAACTCCAGAGGCCATAAGCCGCTCCAGACATTGTTTCAAGCAAGTTTCCACCTTCTTCGCCATGTCCACTAGCTGCCGCTGGCTGGCGAGGCCTTGTTGGACCGCCGCCAGTGATTTGCTCATCTTGTTGAATCCATCGACTAGGGCTATGATGGAGTCACGGGTCAGCTGCTGCAGGATCGCCAGCTCCTCGCTAGACTGCTCGATGGCCCGCAGCATCTCGGTGAGGTGACCGTGGGTAGCTCCCAAGACCTGGCCTCCGCCGATGATGACCCGCTCGATGCTGTTTTCCATGTCGCTATAGGCCCGTCTGGTGTCTTTGATTCCCCCTTGGATCCCGGCCACCATTTGATCCAGTTGATCGGCAAAGGCCTGGGCATCGGCCGTGCCTAACCGGCCAAGCTCCAGTCTGGCCAGCAGCCCCAGCCGCGATATTTGTTCCCCGCCTTTGGATATGGCGGTAAAATAGCTGCCGGAGGAGCCCAGCATCTCACGGAGCATATCGCTGCCCTGATCGAGCTCCTGGTTTTGTCGATCCACCTCCACGACTACGCTTCTTAGAGAATCAACTGTATCCGTAATCAGAGAGAACACGGTCTCGATGGTGCCTGGATGGTCAGCGGCCCCCAAGAAAACCTCGGCAACGAGCTCCATATCCTCCTGCACATCCTGCACCGCTTGATTCAGACCGACCACCAAGTCCCTCAAGTTATCTACAAAACCCTCTAGACTACTCGCAATGTTTTCCATCAGTCGAGCGCCCAAGCGCAAGGACTGAAGGATAAACAGGGCGTGGTCGCCGGAGCCCCCTGTCAGGCCCCGAACGGCGCCCAGCCCGTTTGACAGCAGGCTTGCCAGGTTTTCTGTCTGCTGTCTGATGATGTCTTGAACTTGGATGGCCATCATGATGTTCCCAACTG
>JAAYLE010000131.1 GCA_012522085.1 Bacillota bacterium
CTTTCGGGGGCCCTCGGGGAGGCGTTCGAGCGGCCCTGCGCACCCTCATTGCTATAGTCGTGATCTTCCTTCTGGGCGCCCTGGCCTTTGTTGTCATCAACAGCGGCAGCTGGGATGAAGCTAAGGAGCGACTGCGGGCCTATTGGCAGCGTTTGTGGAGAACGAAGGAACGACGCTAAACCCTCTCTCTGGCCAAGGATGATCCGCGTATTCATGGGAAAAAGGTGCTCACGTCCTTCTAGTTCAACTAACCCCTCACATCGTTCCCAAAAGGTGCAAAAATGACAAAGGAATGGCAGGAATAGTCTCCTCAGGTGATTAAATAATCTCCGTATCATTCCTGGTTGATTAAGGTTTGGCGGTGCATTTCATGCCTAAGGAGGGATGCCAGTTTTCACGGCAGTACCCATAATCAGGGATTAAGGAGGGTCAACGATGATCCGTCAAACAGGCAGATTAGCCCTGCTGGTCCTATGCTTGTTGCTCATTTCCGCGACTGCTGTGGCCGGGGGCAAGACCTACATCGAATTCATCTTTGATGCATCCTTCAGCATGGACCAGAAGGTCGACGGCCGCCGAACGAGGATGGACGTGGCCAAAGAAGTTATGGAAGAGCTCCTTGAAGGCCTTGAGGACCGACCGGATTTGGAAATAGCACTCCGGGTCTATGGCTCGAAGCTGACCGATGTGGTGGGCTGTAAAGACTCGATTCTCTTCCAAGAGTTCGGTCCGGTAGGTGAGGTGAGGCCGTCGATTCTGAGGACCATCAGGAGACTCAAACCCGCTGGTATGACCCCCATCGGCTATTCGTTGGAGCTGGCGGCCCAGGACTTTCCCCAGGAAGGGAACAACCGCAACGTCATCGTTCTCATTACCGATGGCGAAGAAAGCTGCAATGCAGATCCCTGCGCCATCTCCAAGAGATTGCAGGATGAGGGCCTGGTGTTAAGGCCATATGTTGTGGGCTTTGCCTTGTCAGCTTTAGAGGAAGCTAGCGTCCGCTGCATCGGCAACTACTATCCTGCCTATGACAGGGAATCGTTGTTGGCTGCCCTTCAGTCCATCATGGTCGAGGTGGTGTCGCCCCCTGCCCTCATTGTCGAGGCGTGGGCCGGTGGAGTTAACGTCACCAGGGAGGCGAAGATCGAACTGCTCGATTTCTCCGGCTATCCTGCGACCTTGGACAAAGTGGAGTCAACCTCGGAATTCATCAAGCTAATGGTCGATGAAGGGACTTATACTGTCCGGGGTACCTTTGCGGTGGGCCCCGACGAGCTGACGGCGAGCATCGCCAATGTCTTCGTCGAAAAAGGTCAGACGACTAAAGTGGTCCTCGACTTCGGCGATCTGGACGGCCGGGTCTTCTTGAGGGCCTATGCCGGCGGACAGGATGTGAGCAATCAGGTCAATATCCGCGTTGAGCAGGCTGGGCGGCCCGTACGAGCTCCCTGGTCGGGTTCCCCTCCCCAGACCACCTTGGCCGCGGGGGTCTATGATTTCATCGTCACCTTGCCCATCAAAGACCGGGAGCCTTTGACGAAGCGGGTAAGCGGCCGCGTGTCCCCAAGGCAAGACACAGAGCTTAGGGTAGACCTAGGTGAGCTGCCAGCATTCCTTGAGGTGCGGGCCGTTTACCAAGACCAGGATATTACCTCCCAGTGTACCCTAGACATCTACCGGGATGGAGTGTTGGCAGAGACCTTTGCTAAAGGCAGGGACCTTTTCCGGTATGATACCACAGCCGGTGCTGTCGACCTCAACGCCGACTACCAGGGTGTGGGCAAGAAACTGGCCGGGGTGGTTTTGAGGGGTGGCGAGACTACCCAGGCGACCATCGATTTCGGCGATGTATTAGGCGCTTTGCGCATCCGGGTATTGGCGGGCGATGAGGATGTGACAAGGGAGGCCGCGGTGGAATTGTCGGGGGCAGCCATCAGGCCGACCTTGCGGGGGAACCGCTTTGAGGTTCTGCTTCCACCAGGGGTTTACGGTGTGACGGGGTCTTATCGCGGTTATCCCAGCAGAATGGAAGAGGTCGAGGTCAGAGCCGGTAGGACTGCCGAAGTGACCTTGACAATCGAAATCCCCGGCAAGATTGTCCTTGCCCCGTCGGCTGGCGGAAGGCCTTTGTCTCCAGACGTGGTTGCTGCCCGGGTCGTGCGCGAGGGGCGTATCCTGAGAGAGTTCAGTGTCTCCCTGGGCCGGCTCGAGGCGAGTGTCAATCCAGGGGTTTACAATCTGGAGTGCGTCTACCGCTCCGAACCGGAACAGAGCCGCCTGATTGAGGGTGTTGTGGTTCAAGCTGGGAAGGCGGTAGAGGTGCCGGTAGTCTTCGAAAGGCCCGGCCGGATCCAAGTACAGCTGTCCATCGATGGCAGGAAGTCCAACGAGGCCGAGATCCTGCTTTGCCAAGACAAGAATCCGTTGCGTTCTCTCCGGCAGCCAGGCGAACGGGGTCTTTTCGAAGTGGGGGTCCTGGCAGGAACCTACGAGCTGAAAGTTGTTCCTTCCATCCCGGGATTCACGGAGAGATGGATCGAGGGCATAGAGGTTAAGGAGGGGCAGCTTGTACAACGGGAAGTCAGGTTGGAAGCAAGCAAGCTGCGGGTCAAACTGTTATCCGATGGAGCGCCCTTCAAGACTGATGGTCGGGTGATGATCTACAGCATTGGCCCGGATGGTTGGGAAGCTGCGGAGTACGTTTGCGACTTGGAGCTGATTGAGCAGGGCCTTTACGAGAGCAAGCTTAGGGAAGGCACCTATGAGATTGTGCTCGTCAACCTGGGAGAGGGTTTCAAGGAAAGGCGGTTCCAGGTCGAGGTCATCGCCGGTGAAACTACGGAAAAGGTCATTGACGTTGGCGGCATGGGACGGCTTCGCATCAGGCTTTTGTCTGGGGATGAACCCTTCAGCACCGAAGGCCGGTTCTTGGTGTACGCAGAGGATGGTGATTACGCTTGTGACCTTGAGCAAGTATCGCCGGGCAATTACGAGGCAAAGCTTCCTGAGGGGCTCTATCACGTCGAGGGCAGTTACCTGGCGCCAGGTGTGAAGGAAGTTTGGTACCGGGATCTGGAGGTATTTTCCGGTGAGACGACGGCTATAACCGCTAGGATCGGCGGCATGGGACGGCTTCGCATCAGGCTCTTGTCCGGGGATGAACCTTTGAGCACTGAGGGTCGGTTCCTGGTATACAAAGAAGACGGTGACTACGTTTGCGACCTTCAGGAAGTATCGCCGGGCAATTACGAGGCAGAGCTTCCCGAGGGGCTGTATCACGTCGAGGGCAGTTACCTGGCGCCAGGTGTGAAGGAAGCTTGGTACCGGGATCTGGAGGTATTTTCCGGTGAGACGACGTCGAAAACCGTCAGGATCGGCGGCATGGGACGGCTTCGCATCAGGCTTTTGTCCGGGGATGAACCTTTGAGCACAGAGGGTCGGTTCCTGGTATACAAAGAAGACGGTGACTACGTTTGCGACCTTCAGGAAGTATCGCCGGGCAATTACGAGGCAGAGCTTCCCGAGGGGCTGTATCA
>JAAYLE010000132.1 GCA_012522085.1 Bacillota bacterium
GGGGGCCCAAGAGGTCGCTGCTGGCTTGACAGGTCCGTGGGGCGGTCGAGCCGGGGAGCCGACGGGAGGCCCAAGGGTCCAAGACCCATCGGGCTCAGCAGGCTTCCTGTCAGTTCCGGTCCCAGGGAGCCACACGTCCCGTAAGGGTCTGCAGTCTCCTACCGGGGGCTGCGGGTTCTGTAGGGATGGGTGGCTTTCGCCCGAGCAGGTCATAACGGGCCCCTTTTTGGCGCAGGAATCCTCTGCCTATGCGGGGAACTACTCCTTACCACATAAGGCGAGGAGGAAGCCCAATGAGCCCTGCGGAGCAAAAGGAAGCGTTGGCTTATCTTGCGACCCTTCAAAGCGGCGTCGTCACCGACGCCCTGGTCCGTCTCGGTCTGGACGGCTGGATGGACTACGTCTCCCCCATGCAGCCTGAGGGCAGGTTGGTCGGTCGGGCCGTAACGGTGAAGTATGCGCCAAAGCGCGGCACCGGCGGCTGCAAGGAGAACCTCTATTCGATCATTCGCCGCTGTCAGCCAGGAGATGTCCTCATCATTGATGCTTTAGGGACCGATTGCTGGATCTTGGGCGAAAACGTGGCCCACGCCGCCCTCTACGGTGAGCTGGCCGGCATCGTCCTTGACGGCCGGGTGCGGGATGCCGCGGAAATCAGGGAGATGAGCCTGCCGGTCTTCTGCCGGGGCGCCTCGGTCAGACCCCACGCCCCATTCATGGAGCTGGTTGACTACAACGTCCCCATCAACTGCGCCGGGGCCCAAGTGCACCCGGGGGACATCATCGTCGGCGACGCCGATGGGATCGTTGTCGTGCCCGCAAGCAAGCTCTCCGAGGTGATGGTGCAGGTCAGGGACATCGCCGCCCTGGAGAAGGAACAGGAAGAAGCCATCGCCCAAGGCAAATCCCTCGAGGTGATCGGCGAAATCCTCCGCCGGAAGAAAATCAAGGCTTAAGCTCGAGCGCAGCCGCCTCCGTCAAACCGAAAGGCGCGAAGGCCAACATATCGACTGCACCAGTTGATGCTGTACTTAAGAAGCAATCACCTTAGAGAAAGGATGTCTTGCCCGTGACGATGACTCCCCGCGAAAGGGTGTTGAAAGCCCTTAATCACGAGACCCCCGATAGGGTGCCCATCGATTTTGGCTCGACGAACAACACCGGCATCACCGCTCCCGCCTACGAGCGGCTGAAAGAACACTTAGGGCTGCAGCGGGAAACCCGCATTTTCGACCGGAGCCAGCAGCTAGTTTACGTCGATGAGGAGGTGCTCCAGCGCTTCTCAGTCGATACCCGGGGACTCATTTTAAAAGGTCCGGAAAAGGCTCCCGACGAAGAGCTCCCAGACAACTCCTTCCGGGACGAATGGGGCATCATCCGGCGCCAGCCCAAGGACTCCCCTTACTTCGACCTTGTTTACAGCCCCTTCGGGGAAGAGATGACTAGCAAAATGCTAGACACCTATCCGTGGCCCGATCCGAAGGATCCCGGGCGATACCAGGGGCTCAGGGAAGAGGCAGCCCATTGGCGAAGCCTGGGCTATGCCGTGGTCCTTCAGTTTCGCGGGGGATTCATCGGCCAATCGCAGCTCTTGCGCGGCTTTGAAAACTGGTTCATGGATCTGTTGCTCCAGCCCGAGCTCCTCGGAGAGCTGTTGGACCGGACTTTAGATTTTTCCCTGCAGGTGGCAAGTGAGACTATCGCCCAGGTGGGAGATTGCGTTGATGTTTTGGGTTATGCCGATGATATCGGCATGCAGACGGGCCCCATGTTCTCACCAGCAGTCTACCGTCAGGTAATCAAGCCCCGACAGGCGAAATTGATCGACCATCTTAAGACCCTCTCCGGCGGCAAGAAGGTGCTCTACCACTCCTGCGGCAGCATCTTCGACTTGATGGAAGATCTGATCGAAATCGGCGTCGACGCCTACAATCCCGTGCAGACGACGGCCCATAAGATGGATTTGGTGGAGCTAAAGGAACGCTTCGGCGATCGGATCACCTTCTGGGGCGGCGTTGACACTCACCGGATCCTGAACAAAGGCTCGGTGGAAGAGGTGCGAAGGGAGACTCGCCGGGTCATCGAGATCCTCTCCCCGGGAGGGGGGTTCATCCTGAACTCGGTCCACAATATTCAGCCGGATGTGCCCCCGGAGAATATCTGCGCCATGTTCGATGAAGCCTTGTCATTTTAGCATCAGCCACCCGCCGGCAACTAAGAGGACGAACCCCAGGGCCTTCAGCCAGGTGAAGGGAACCGGCTCGAGGGTGAACAGACCGAAATGATCGACCAGGGCCGCGGTCGTCACCTGGCCCACGATGATTGCCGTGGTGGCGGAAACAACCCCCAAACGGGGGATGCTCACCGCCACCCCGTAGATAATGAGGACGCCTAAAGCTCCCCCCAACAGCGTATACCAAGGGGCTTCCTTCAGGGGGATGGGCCCAGATTTGGCCAGATACAAGGCCAGCGCCGCCATCAGGCCAACGATGTGCACAACCAACGTGCCTTGCACCAGGCCCAAGACCTTCCCCAGGACGGAGTTGAGGGAGCCTTGGATGGCCATGGTTGCCCCCGCTAAAAGAGCTATGATCAGGGCTGTCATTTTCCCCACTAGCTTCTCTCCCCATCAGCAGCAATTCAGGCCATATTATACCCCCCGGGACGAGTATTCAAACCATGCGGATGGCAAACTCGGGGCAAAGGGGATTGCAGTAGCCGCATAAGATGCAAAGCCCTTCATCTACCCGGGCTTTGCCCTCGCTCAAGCTCAGGGCGCCATTTGGACAAGCTTCAAGGCAGCTGCCGCAGCCTCGGCAAAAGCGGCTGATCACCAGCTTCTTGGTGGTGATGGGTACGTAATTCTCATCCACTTCTTCGTCCTGGAGTAGTTTGATGTTCATGTCCACTTCCTTTTCATCCACCATGCCGATGGCCACCACCTCCATCCCCGGCAGCCCCAGCACATAATCCAAGGCTCCCCGGCGATCATGGAGGAGGTTGCCGCCGGCATAGACCTTCATCGCGTAGAGGCCTTTGCCGCGGCTGTGGGCCTCCAAAATGGCCTCCGCCATCTCATCCCGGCTCCCGCCCTGGACGCCCTGCCCGCGGACGTTGATCAAGGGAAAGATGACATCCACATCGTCCCGGCCGGCCGCCGCTCTCACCGTAGGGACGGTATGGGTGGCCACCCCAACGGCCCGGATGACGCCGCGCTTTTTGTAATCGACCAGGCATCGAAGGGCCTCCGAACGGATCGCGAACAGCTCCGGACCTACCCTAGCCGCATGGAGATGTACGATGCCCAGGGCATCCCCATCAAGTGCGGTGAGGGCTTCCCTGATGGCCCTTTCCATTTCCTGGTAAGTTTCCGCATAGGATTTGGTGGCGATGATGATTTCCCCGCCATAGCCTTCCTTGGCCAGTCGAATATGATCATACGTCCCATAAGCCTGGGCCGTATCGATGAAGTTCACGCCCCGCTCTAAGGCGTGCCTGATGACTCGGGCCCCCTCCTCGGGAGGCATGTCCCGCTGAAGGGGTCCCATGGGCAAAGCGCCGAAGCAAAGCTGACTGACGGCCAGAGACGTTTTCCCCAAGGGCACCTTGCGCATCGTATACCTCCTCTAGCAAGTGCGCAGGCTCACCTCATCGGCAAAGACCAGCCTGCGGCATCCATCAGGATACTCAACTAACAGCTCGCCCCTGCTGCCCACATCGATGGCTTTGGCGCGGGCCTTCCCCTCGGGGCCGATGATGATTACTTCCCGGTTAAGGGTTATGCACCCCCGCCGATAATCCGCCAAGGCGGGCTCGATCCCCTCTGCCAGGTAGGCTAGATAGCCCGCTTTCATTTCCCCGAGGATGTCCTGGAGGATTTCCTCTTTCCCTTGGGGAGATGCGGTGAGGGCCTCAATGGACGTTGCCCCCTCGATGGGCGGCTGACCGTTGACATTCACCCCAACGCCCACCACGGCAAAGCTGAGGCCTTGGGATGCAAAGCCCCCTTCAACCAGGATCCCGGCCAGCTTCTTTCCTCCCGCCACCAGGTCGTTCGGCCACTTGAGGGAGACGGGCAAACTCCGGCGATGGAGGGCCCGGTAAAGGGAGGCTGCCGTGACAACTACCAGTTGGGAAGCATACTCGGGGGGGATGGGCGGCCTTAAGATCAAGGAAAAGTATAAGCCGCCGTGGGGGGATGACCAGCTTCGCCCCCGGCGACCGCGGCCTGCCCTTTGGGTCTCGGCAACGATGAGGGTGCCTTCGGGGGCTCCTTGCCGGGCCAGCTCTTTGGCCCGATCGTTTGTCGAATCTACCTCACACAGATGATGGATGTGAAAAAAAGGATCGAACATGATGCTCTAGGCCCGGCGGGTTACCTCCGCCTCAACGTAGTCCAGGATCCCCCCCAACGGTGCATTGACCTTCCGCACCCGGACCGTCACCCCGTCAACATCGAAGGCGGACAAAATCTCCAAGGCAGCGGCTTCGGCAATGCTTTCCAGGAGATTAAACCCACCCTCTTCGACCACATCTTTGACGATGGTGTAGATGTCAACGTGGTTGATGGCCACCTCCAGGTCGTCATTCTGGGATATGCCCGTCAGGTCCAGATGGATTTCCACATCCACCTCAAACTTCTGACCTAGTTCCCGCTCCGCGGCGAAAGCGCCATGGTAGCCATAGAAAACCATGTTCCGCAGCAGGATCTTATCCGCCACCGCCTCTCCTCCTTTGCTGGGGTTATTCTAGCCTGCCCTTAAGTGGCCAGGCTTAACCTCCACGTGGAGCACATCTTTCATTTGCTCGAGGGCAAAGGCATGGGCATGGGAGTCAAAAGAGGCCACTGCCTCAGGAAAGACGATCACGCGATAGCCCCGCATCCGGGCGTCCGCCGCGGTGTAGAGGATGCAGATATTGGTGCAGACCCCGGCCAAGACCAGCTCCGCAGCGCCCAGCTCCCGCAGGGTCAAGTCCAGATCGGTGCCAAAAAAGGCGCTGTAGCGTCGCTTGTAGATGACCCGTTCACCCTCCCGGGGCGCCAGCTCCGCGACTATTTCCCCCCCAGGGCTGCCTTGGAGGCAGTGCTCGGGGAACATGTCAAACTCCTTATCCGCCGGCAGATGGCTGTCGGCAATGAACAGCACCGGCTCCCCCTTGGCCCGAAACTCATCGAGCAAGGCCTTAACAAAGGGCACTATTTCCTCCCCCGCAGGACCGCAGCTTAGCTTCCCATCGGGCTCGATAAAATCCTTCAGCATGTCGATAATCAGCAAGGCCCGCAAAGTTCTTCCCTCCATGCAAAAGAGCATTCCCCGAGGGAATGCTCTTTAGTTCACACCTTATTCCAGCTCGACGGCCGGCTGCTGTCCATCCAACAGGTCGCGCCGAACGGGGCTCACCGGTTTTGGCGCCGGCTGCACAGTAGGCCGGGCCGCATCCTCCCGCTGGGCGGCGGCAGCGCCGCTGATCACCTGCTCGAAGGCGTCCCGATCCAAGGTCTCGTGCTCCATCAGGGCTTCGACGACCAGATCCAGCTTCTCCCGATGGTGCTCCAGGATCCGCCGGGCCCGGCGATGGGCTCCTTCCACCAGCTCTTTGACTTCCTTATCGATGGCCGCCGCTACCTCTTCGCTGTAGTTGCGGTCCCGGGCAATATCCCGGCCCAGGAAGACCATGTCTTCATGCTGGCGGCCAAAGGTGAGGGGGCCCAACTTCTCGCTCATCCCCCACTCCATGACCATCTTGCGGGCCAGCTTCGTCGCCCGGTCCAGGTCGTTCTGGGCGCCGGTGCTGACTTCATTCAAGGCCAGCTCTTCCGCGGCCCGCCCTCCCAGCAGGTGGGCCAAGTCATCGAGGAGCTCGGACCTGGTGGTCACATACCTGTCTTCGGATGGCAAGGTCATGGTATACCCTCCGGCCAGGCCCCGTCCGACGATGCTCACCTTGTGCACCGGATCGGCATGGGGCAGGAACCGGGCCACCACCGCGTGTCCCGCCTCGTGGTAGGCGAAGACTTTCTTGTCCTTTTCGCTGAGGATCCGCCGCTTCCGCTCAGGCCCCATCAAGACCCGATCGATGGCTTCCTCGCACTCTTCCATCCCGATTCGCTTCTTCCCCCGTCGGGCTGCCAAAATCGCAGCCTCATTCATCAGGTTCTCTAGGTCCGCTCCGGCAAATCCGGGCGTGCGGCGGGCGAGCACCTTAAGGTCCACATCGGGGCCGAGGGGTTTGCCCCGGGCATGGATGCGAAGGATGGCCTCCCGTCCGACCACATCCGGGCGATCGGCCACTACCCGCCGATCGAACCGCCCCGGGCGGAGCAGGGCCGGGTCAAGGACATCGGGCCGGTTGGTGGCCGCCATAATGATGACCCCGTTGTTGGGCTCAAAGCCGTCCATCTCCACCAGGAGCTGGTTGAGGGTTTGCTCCCGTTCATCGTGGCCGCCGCCAAGCCCAGCGCCCCGCTGCCGCCCGACGGCATCCAGCTCGTCGATGAAAACAATACAAGGGGCATTCCGCTTGGCGCTGTCAAACAGATCCCGCACCCGGGCGGCTCCAACCCCCACGAACATCTCCACAAAATCCGAGCCGCTAATGCTGAAGAAAGGCACCCCCGCCTCTCCAGCCACCGCCCGGGCCAGCAAGGTCTTGCCGGTGCCTGGAGGTCCCACCAACAAGACTCCCTTCGGAATCTTCGCCCCCACCTCGATGAAGCGCTTGGGCTGCTTGAGAAACTCGACGATTTCTTCCAGCTCTTCCTTGGCCTCATCCAAGCCGGCCACATCTTCGAAAGTGACCTTGATCCGCTGGTCCGTATGGAGCTTGGCTCGGCTCTTGCCAAAGGACAAAGCCCGATTGCTGCCCCCTTGCATCTGGTTGAGAATGAAAAGCCACAGGCCAACAAAAATGACCAAGGTAATGACGTTCGGCAAGAAGGACATCCACCAGGGGGCCGGCGGTTCAGGTTCGGCAGATACCTTCACGTTCCTGGCCAGCAGGCGATCGCTCAGATTGGTAGTCCCCTCAGGAACATAAGTGGTGAACTTAGTCCCATTTTTCAATTCGCCTTCTACCGTCTGGCGGCCGATCATCCGTACTTCAACGATCTGGTCCCTTTCGAGCAGGTCAATGAACTCGTGGTACGCTAGCTCTTTGCGAGTCTCCGAAGGCGTGTAAAGCCCGCTAACCAAGGTGACGGCCACGATGGCAATCAACAGGTAGAGGCTGATCCCTCGCAGAACCTTATTCAAAACATGTCCTCCCCTCGAGTCTTTCCACAAGATAAGCGGGTGTGATCCCCGCCACCGCAAACTGCTAACCTGTCAATGGGGCAAAATAAGATTTGCTCCTACTTGCAGTATAACATTATAACACGGTGGGGTCTATACCGCAATTTCATCACAATTGGCTCAAGGGCCAAAAACCTCCCCTGTGCGGGCCTGGATGCCCAACTGCTCCAAACCCTCGATCTGCAGCCGCAGCACCCTTCTTGTTCCTTCACCGATCCGTCCCCGCTCCGAGCGCCGCAGCCCCCCGACCCACAGGATCCCCTCGGCATCGGCGATGATGGGGACCATCTCCCGGAGGCGCCGGGGAACTTTGCCTTCGATCAGGATATCCTTGACCTTCTTGCTGCCCCCAAGGCCTAAAGGCTCGATCCGATCCCCCAGGGCCCGGGGACGAACAACTAGCGGAGGGACAATCGCGTCCCAGTCAAACTCCGCGCAGCTTTCCCCAAGCTCCTTGCCCAGGGAGCCGATCGAAGCCTTCTCCACAGGGATAAGGTCGGCTCTTATCCAAAGCTCGCCAATGGCCACCATCCCGGGTACGGGCAAGTTCCTGGCCTGAAAGGTCTTCCTCCCGCCTTGGCCCAGGGCCAGCACCTCGTAGTCCCGCGCGGCCCAAAAACCGCCCGGCAGATGGACCGTCTTGCCGCGGGAGCCGTGGGCAAGGGCCCTGACGTTTTCAATATGATCGGCATCGAACCGGGGCGCCTTGAGTTTTTCCAGGGCGTAGATCAGGACCCTTCGCTGACCCGACGTCGACAGGGCGAGAAAGCCTTCTAAATCTAAACCTAGGGACCCATCCCTTTGGGGCCGGGCCAAAACCCGGTAAAGCTCCCGGTCTAGTTCCTCCAAGAGCTTCCCTTCACCCCGGAGAATGTCGGCCAGGGAAGCTAAACGCTCCCTCAGGCGGGGATTATATTCTTCCTCCAAGTAGGGAATGAGCTGCAGGCGGATGCGATTGCGCAGATAAGTAGGCTTCAAGTTGGAAGCATCGATCCGATAGGCAAGACCCATCGCCCGGCAGTATTCTTCAATGGAGCGACGGAAAGTCCCCAGCAACGGTCTGATGATCTTTCCCCGGACGGGGGGAATGCCGGCCAAACCCCGCAGGCCCCCGCCGGTCAGAAAGCGCATGAGGACCGTTTCTCCCTGATCATCGGCATTATGGCCCAAGGCGATCTTGTTTAAGCTATGTTCCTCGGCCAGCCGGAAGGCCAGCTCATATCTCACCTTGCGGGCCGTCAGCTGACTTGAACCCCCGGACTCTTGGATCATCTGCAGTATGTTCCGGCGCTCCCCATGGAAGGGCAGCTCCAATCGGCGGGCAAGGTCAGCCACAAAGGCGGCGTCCATATCGGCCTCCGCCCGCATGCCGTGATGCAGATGGAAGATATGGAGGGCCAGCCGGTAATCCTCCCGCAGGCGATAGAGCAAATGAAGCAGCGCGGTCGAATCGGGGCCGCCCGAGACGGCCACCAGGACGCGATCGCCCCTGCTCAACATGTTGTGCTCGGCGATGAAACTCCTAACTTCTGGCAACAGATCCTTGCTCAAAGACAGCCCTCCGCTGCTTTCCCCTGGAGGCTCAAACAAGAGCTGCGTCTGACGCTCCCGTCTTGATCTCCCCTGCTTGGGCGAAGATAGGCTAGGCCATGCCCCCCGGGCACGGCCGTATTGGTTGCATGTTCGCCCCCAACCGGAGGAAATCCTCCATGGCTAGCCGGCGGTTTTTCCCCGGCGCCTGGCATAAGGCCGGAGCGCCCACGCTGTGCGTCCGGCGCTAGTATTCCTCTCGAGGCGCACCACGATGAGGGTCACATCGTCGGGGAACCGGCCTCCTTCCCCGACCTGGGCAGCTTGGAGGAGACCTTGCCCCACATGGGCCGGATCCGTATCGCCCAGCTGGGCTAGGGCTTCCTGCAACCAGTCTTCCTCCGACTCGCCCCGGACCTCCAACAGCCCGTCGGTGAACAACACCACCACATCATCGGGACGGAGGGAGCGTTTCTCCACCTGGATGTCGATTTCGCTCAAGATCCCCGCGGGGGGTGATCCGGGGGCGAGAATCTCCACTTGGTCGCCCCGCTTAATCAGGCTGGAAGGGGCGCCCACTTTGATGAATTCCGCCTCCCCAGTATAGCGGTCGATGATGACCAGATCGATGGTGGCAAAGGTTTCTTCCGGCGAACGCAA
>JAAYLE010000133.1 GCA_012522085.1 Bacillota bacterium
TCCGTCCACCATACCATGGGTGGCGTGAAGATCACTCCGCGGACGGAAGTGGAGGACATCTTCGGCAACATCATCCCCGGCCTCTTCGCCGCCGGCGAGGTAACCGGTGGAGTCCACGGAACCAACCGCCTTGGCTCCAATGCGATTCCCGACTGTGCCGTTCACGGCATGATCGCAGGGACAATGGCAGCCACAGGCCAGCCGCCTGTGCTGAAGAAGTAGATGGGTTCAAGTTGGGGCTGCTCTCCGGAGCAGCCCCTTCTTATCTTTCGCACAGGCGTCATAGGATTGCCTCCTGATACCATCCGGTCATCCGTAAAGCCTCGACATTGTTCATGCCAGGATACATCTTGAGTCTAGCGGGACATGCTCCCGAGGATGACGTTACAGATGTCCAGCCGCTAGGTTTCACTACCTTTGCCTCGCTTATCGCCTGCCAAGAGGCACTATACCAACATACCAGGAAGCAAGGGGAAAAAGATTCCTTTCTTTCAATAAAGCCAGGAGATAGGGGCGAGTCCAACTAAGCAAAAGAGAGGAACTATGCCTGCCGGGGAGGAATACCGATGGCGACGGCGAATACCAATCCTTGGGTCGGTGAAATTCATCACAAAGATTACCGAGACAAAGCAACAATGCACCGCGAAAGGAGAAAGAAGCCATGTAATGGCAAGGAGTAGTTGCCTGGAGTCGTGCCTGATGGTCAAGGCACGGTCCGGCGCTGATCCGGGGTTTATCACGCCTCCTGGGATATAGGGTAATGCATTGAAGAGCTAATTTTGTCCTTTACGATTCCTGCCATGGAGCTGAGACTGATGGGACTGGGTCGTCCGATTCATCGGAAAACCCATTGTTGACACAGTCGTCGGCGGCTGCTTCAGGGGCAATCCGGCACTAGTGTCAGGCCCCAAAGTCTTGCCGAAGCGAAGTACGAACGAGAACTAGATCCGCAGATCCCACTGCAACAGCCTAAGCGGCGTAGTTCAAACAGGTCGTACTGGGCAAGGAATCGTGAAAGCAATAACAGGCACATAGCCGAGAAGGAGTGAATTCATCCATGCATGCTTCTGATGAAAAGAGAATCAGTCGAAGGAGCTTTATTAAAGGCTCGGCAATAGGTGCTGCAGGGGTCTTCGCGGGCAGCATGCTGTCGCCTGGCGCTAAGGCCCAGCAGGCTGATCCTCGCATCCCACAGAAATGGGACTATGAGGCAGACGTAGTCGTACTCGGCCTCGGCGGCGCTGGTGCATCGGCGGCCATTGAAGCCCACGATAGCGGGGCATCGGTGTTGGTTCTGGAAAAGCAGGCTGAGGCCACCCACTTCAGCAATACCAGAATGAGCGGCGGCGTCTTCCACAATCCCGACCCCGCTGGCGACCGGAAGGCCCTAGTAGAGTACGTCAAAGCGATGATGTGCGGCAAGAACATTCCTTGGAAACTGGAAGGAGAGCAGCCGCACGTTTCCGATGCGATGGCTGAAATGTATGCCGAAGGCGTTATGGAAGTCGCCGACTTTCTGTTGGCCCAAGCGCCTGATCTCGATCGCAAGGGGATGGCTCCAGGCGGAAAAGCTTCTTTCCCCATGTTCCCCGGGTTTGAGGAAGCTAAGTATGGCCGGACGGTCTTTTGCGGCTATAAGGATCTGGCGAAAGCCGACCCGAATTTGCCCTTGTATGAGCGGCCGAGACTGACGAAGGGCTCCGGAGAAGCTTTCCACTGGGCTTTAGTCGAAGAGGGCATTAAGACCAAGCGGCCGGGCATCAAGATCCTGTACGAAACACCCGCGAAGAGTTTGGTGCAGCGCCCGAATGGCGAGGTAATCGGCGTCATTGCCACCAAGGACGGACGGGAGGTTGCCGTCAAAGCCAAGAAGGCAGTCGTCCTGGCCACTGGTGGATTTGAATACTCGGTGCCGATGCGGCGGGCTTTCCTGGAAGGGCCGGGTGTTAAGGGATGGTGCTACTATGGTGCCCTGGCCAACACGGGCGACGGCATCCTGATGGGCATTGTCGCTGGTGCTGCCCTATCCAAGGTCGCCAAGTCCGCTTCCCGCATCGAGCCTGCTTTCCCCTACGGAGAACCGTGGGAGAAGTTGGGGTTGAAGATTGGGACCATGTCGGCGGCAACCTCTGTACCCCACAGCGTCATCGTGGATAACTTCGGTGAAAGATATGCCGATGAGCACATCATCACCGACTCGACGCGGCCCTACCGCTACCAGTTTTACAAAGAAGCTGTCAAGTATGACATGCTGAATATGGTTTATTCCCGCGTTCCCAGCTGGTTGATTTTCGACGAGACTCTGCGCGCCGAGAGGCCCGTGGTCAACATGAATATTTCGACCGTTGGGTATGGGTTCCTACCGTGGAGCCGGGACAACATGGATGCCATCAACAGGGGTTGGATCCTGCGGGCAGATTCACTTGAGGAACTGGCGCAGAAGATTCAAGCTGATCCCGAGAACCGCCAGCTCATGGATGCGGACAGACTGGCTGAAACCGTCCGCAGATTCAACAGCTATTGCGCCCTGGGCAAAGACGAACAGTTTAACCGAACGCCTTCCACCATGGGACCCGTGGAGAAACCGCCCTTCTATGCCATGAAGATGTATCCGGGCGGCCCCAATACCAAGGGTGGACTCGACGCCAATGCTGACAGGTCCGTACTGGACTGGAACGGCAATCCCATCCCCAGGCTTTTTGCTGCTGGTGAAATTGCCTCCGTGTTCAAGTTCACCTATCAGGCCGGCGGCAACCTGACCGAGTGCATCGTCTGCGGACGGCAGGCTGGTCGGAACGCCGCGAAACTGGCTCCGTGGGGATAATAACACTGTAGCTTTGGTGGAGAGGACCAACCCTTTGGTCCTCTCCACCAAAAGGAGCAAGGAGAAGGAACGATGGCAGAGGTCGATAGAGAAGTTGTTGAGACTCATGAAACGAGGATCTCGATTGCAGACGTACCTGGTGCAATCGATGCCGGTGGGGAAATGGCCCTGAAGATTGATGTGTCATGTCCTAGCGGCTGCAACTTGCAAGGAATGGCGATCAAGATCGTTGATTCCCAGGGCGATGAGATAGCCGAAGCTGCCTTATCCTCGGCTGACGAAGCAGGTGGTGAGCTTGAGCTTAGCCTGAAGGCGCCGGTTGAACCAGGGGAGTATACATGGACAGCATTCGCCTTGCGGCAGGAGACGGAGGATATCTTGCACGAGGGCAGCTCGGCGGAGTTCTCCTTCACCGTGAAACACCATTCGATCTCCTTAACCGTCTGGGGGATATCATCGCCAATAGGCACAGGTGAAAAACTGAAAGTAACAGTTGGTGGTGCGTGTTCTGCGAACTGTTCCCTCGCTGGACTGCCCTTCACCATCGAAGATGCTGAAGGCAATCAGGTGGCTGCTGGCGAGCTTGGGCAAGAGGTATTGCCCCAGACAAGAGGCGTCTATTGGAGGGAGCTAGAGCTTGATGCCCCGGGGGAAGAAGGGGTGCACAATTGGGTTGTTAAATGCGATCCATCAGCGCTTGAGTTTCCCCACCAGGCAAGGCCCTGTGAATTTGCCTTTCGCACCACAATGCCGCCAGAGCATACGGTAACGGTCCAAGTGTTTGATTTGTATACGGAGCTTCCCCTTGAGGATGCTAACGTGATGGTGGGGTTATATCGGGGTGTCACTGATCAGGAGGGCATTGCCATACTGCGGGTGGCTGGTGGGAAACAGGATTTGTGTGTGTCGAAGCAGGGGTATGATTTCTTCCAAACATCGGTCGACATAACCGGTGATGAGACGATTAAAGTTGAGTTGCCACTAGCTGCGCTGATGTAACTGGGCAGCAAGGACCTTGGGGAGGAGCGCCATGGTCGATGCCTCCGAGGACTTGTCAGATCCTGTTGGCAAGCAACGCCAGCTGCTATGCCAAGAAGGGTTTCTTCTTTTTGTGGGGGAACTATGCCTTGGAGGTGAAAGACGTTGAGCCAGAAAATCGACGATCTAGACAAAGCTGCTCGAGGCGAAAAACCGGAGCGAGTACCGGTGGTGCTTTGGAACAAAGGACCGATCAATGCCGAATACGGAGGAGTAACGGTAGATCAATACTACTCTTCTTTGGAAGTAGCTCTACGGGCCCAAATCGCCTTCCAGGAGGAATACCCATCGGCAATCCTCATTCCCGGCCTCCTCCCCGATCTTGGACCAGTGGTGGAGGCATCGGCATTTGGCTGTTCTGTTATCCAGCCTCAGGGCCAGTCGCCCTTTGCCATGCCCTGCATGTCCATTAAGGACGCTTCGGGCCTGCGTCCACCGGATCCCAATAAGGATGGGCTAATGCCGAAGATGCTGGAGGGCTGGCGCTATCTTTGGGAGACGGTTCCTAAGAAATATGTTGATGAGTACGGCTATCTGGACGGTTGTGCTTCTACCTTCGGACCGATGGAGACTGCCGCCCAGGTCCTCGGTTACGACCAGTTTTTCATCGCCCTCTATGACCATCCAAAGCTCGTCCACCAACTGCTGGATGTAATCACCGATGGTATGATCGCTTATGTAAACGCCCAGGCCAAGATCAACGGACCGATCAAGAGGGTGACGGTGACCGACCACGTGGCCGGCCAGATTTCCGCTGAGCATTTTCGTGAGTACGGCCTCCCTTATCTACAACGGCTATTCCAGGCCTTTCCCGATGCGATTACCATCTATCACAACGAAGCAGACATCAAGCATGTTCTCCCGTTCTTGCCCGAGCTAGACTTTACCGTCTACCACATGGGTCTGGAGGTTGGGGGGGATTATGCGGAGGGGGTGGCCCTGGCCCGGCGAACGTTGGGGAATCGGTGTCTGATGGGGAATGTCCACAGTCAAGAGCACCTTCTTTGGGGCACTCGGGAGCTGGTCTACCAAGAAAGCCTCCGGCAGCTCGATGCTGGCGCCAAAGATGGGGCCATGTGGCTTTCAGTCCGGGGAGGCTTTGCCCCAGGAACGCCGAGGGCCAATATCCACGCGATGATCCAGGCAGCGGAGGATTGGTCAGGATAAAGATAGAGGGAAAGTCTAGAGACCACCCATCGGTTTTGCATGGCATGAGCTAGGCAATCTCCCTTTGTCTTGCAGTTAGGTCAGATACCCATCCCTAACCTCTTATCGGGTTAGGGATTCCATGTGCCCGCGGGTTGGCGCGTAACATTGCGGTTAAAGCACGCCATAGGGGGCAGTCTCTAGCATAGGCCAAAGAGGAGAGCGCTCATTTCCTAAGTCTACCGCGATCGTCTTCTGTGATGTGTTGAACATGGTTTATTCTCGCGTTCCGAGCTGGTTGATCTTTGATGAGAACCTGCGCGCCGAAAGGCCTGTGGTTAACACATTGACATCTAACGTGGGATTTGGGTTCATACCCTGGAGTCAAGACAACGTGGATGCCATCAA
>JAAYLE010000134.1 GCA_012522085.1 Bacillota bacterium
TCCCTGATCGACGAATAGCAATCGAACCAAGCGGCCGGCCGCGAGGCTGGCCGCCCCATCACCATCGGAAAGGATGGGACGCTCAGTGTTAGCTGAAGAGCTTTACCTCAAATCCGTACTTTACGATCTACTGGCCAGGGGTTTTGACTATCCCGACGACGAGCTGGCGGCCAGCCTGACCACATCCAACCAGGAAGAGAGCTTCCTCTGGCGGCTGGGGCAAGCTGCTGCCCTCCTGGGCGAGGGTGCCTTAGCGGAGAACTTGGAGGCCATGGATGATTTCATCTCCACCTACAGCGAACCTGAGGATCTCCTCCTCGAGCTGCAGAAGGATTACACCAGGGCCTGTTTTGCCTCCCGCCCGCGCCTTGTGCCCCTCTTTGAATCGGTCTACAAAGAAGGCAAACTCCTGCAGGATTCCACCTTCCAAGTAGCTAGGCTCTACTATGAGGCGGGGCTGCAAGCGGAACAGAAGCTTGACCTTCCCCCGGACCACATCGCGGTTGAACTAGAGTTCATGTCTTACCTTTGCCTGCAACACTTCGAAGCTCTCCAGAAAGGCGAGGATGAGCTGGCGGCCAGGGCGGAAGAGCTGCAAAGGGACCTGCTGGATAATCATCTCCTTGAATTTGCGACCAAGTTTGCCGCGAGGTTCCAAGAGCATGGGCGAACGCCCTTCTATCGTAACCTAGCCTCCTGCCTGGCAAAAGTGATGGACTGGGAGCAGCAGGCTAGCTAGAGTGGGGAGGGAAGAAATGTGGACAAGATTCCCGATGTGGCCGGCATCATCCTCGCTGGGGGCAGAAGTCGGCGGATGGGTCGGGAAAAGCCCCTCATGAAGCTAGGCGGCGAACCCATCATCAGCCGGGTGGCCGACGTCTTGCAAGAAGTTTTCCCCGAAGTGGTCGTTGTGACCAACAAACCAGCCGCGTATGATTGGCTGGGTCTGCCGATGACGCGGGACATTGTCCCTGATATGGGGCCGTTAGGGGGCATCCATGCGGGTCTCCTGGCTATCAGTCGGCCCCGGGCCGTGGTGGTTGCCGCCGACATGCCCTTTCTCCAATCCGAGGCCTTGCAAAGGCTTGCCGGCCTGGGGGATCACCAGCAGATGGTGATCCCCTACTGGAGGGGTTACCCCGAACACCTCCATGCTCTGTATCCAAAGACCTGCCTTCCCCAAATCGAGTCTTGTCTGCGGGCCGAAGAGAGGCGGATTGCTGCCTTGACCGAACGGGTGCCCCATTTAACCGTACCCGCGGAGAAGCTCACCCCATCCCCCCACGAGATCTTCTTCAATATGAATACCCTGGAAGATTACTACCGGGCGAAGGCGAGACTGGAGGCGCCGCTCAAGAAGGCAAACCCCGAGTAGATGAAATAAAGGGCGAGGGCCATGAGGAAAAGCCCGCAAAGGCCCAGAATCCCCTGGTAGATCCTGGGACTGATGAAGTTCTTACCGGCGGTCACCGCCGCGGCGATGAGGCTGTACCAGGCAAGATCCGCCAGCAGGTGGCCCCCAAGGAACAAAGCGACGCCTTTGGTTCCATGCCCGAGGGCCATATTCACATAAGCTGCTCCGATGGTGGCCCACCACATGAGCCAATAGGGGTTGGAGGCGCTGATGGTGATCCCGGCCAGGATTGGTCCTCCCTTGGCGGGGGCAGAGCCTCCGTCAAGGTCGAGGACCTGCGTCCTGGACCCAAGCCAAAGCTCCCTGCCCATCCAAAGCAAAAAGGCGCCACCCACCAGGCCGATGAAACCAGCAACGGCGCTTTTCGCCAAGAGCCCCCCAAGGCCAAACAAAAGCCCGATCACCAAGGCAAGCTCTAACAAACCGTGGCCCAGGACAAGGAGGGGCCCTGCCCAAAAGCCCATCCGTCCGCTTTCGCCAATGGTCATAGTCAGCAAGGGCCCTGGCATCATCGCCCCCGACAGTCCCACGGTGAAAGCAGTTGCAAAAATCGCCCAAGTTCCCATCACGGAAAACCCCTCCAAAGTCTATCCTGAGTTAACACTAGATTCGTCCCCAGCCGCCGCATTCCTGCCCGGCCATTTAGGGGAAAATAAGAAGGATGGAAGGGCCCTGATGGCGCATATCTTCCAAAGAGGAGGAGGGTTACCATGACCAAGCGGGAGCTGACGGGGGCAGCTGCCGGGTTGGCCCTGTGGGGCATGACCGCCCTCGCTGCCGGCTTCTCGGATGCGCCCCTCATCAACTACTCATCCCTCTTTGCCGCGGCCCTAGCCGGGAGCTGGATCGCCGGGCGCAACTGTGTCAAAGTCGCCCGAGGGGTGGTCTTGTCAGCCTGCCTCATCCGTTTGGTTTTCGCTCCCCCGGGTGATTCCCTCGTTGCGGTCCTTCTCCTGGTCCTGGAGCTCTTAGCTGCCTTCACCCTGGCGACGGTAGCGGGCCTCATCGTGGCCTTATATCGACTCCGCCGCTTTCACCACGTACCCCGCCGGGGACAAGACTAAAGCCGGCAGGAAACTCCAGGGGGGCCGCCGAAAACCGAGCCGGGGGGATCGGGATGGATCTAGCTATTCAAGGCATTCCCTTTTTTCACGGCAGGCTTCCGGAAAACGCGGTCATCCTGGCAACGGTCCTCAAAGTTGCAGGGGATGAGGTGCTGCTGGAGCTTCCCGGCGGAAGACTAAGCTGCCGGACGCAAATGGATCTAACCCCGGGGGAAACTTTGCTCATGCGGGTTAAAGGATCACCCCAGGGGTTAACGCTGCAGATCGTCGCGAGGGGAGGGGAAGCCCCCGCACCCCCTCCGGAGGGCTGGACGGACATCGCCCATGAGGTCTTGACTTCCATCATCAACCAGCGCGTCCCTCCCGACAGCCCCTTGATCCAAGAGCTCAGCGGGCATTTTCCCCCAAGCTCTCCTGCTCCAGGGGAAATTCCCGCCGTTTTGCACCTTCTGCGGGAGGAACTGCCTGTAAATCCGGCGACCATCAAAGCTCTAGCCAGCTATTACCATCCGCGGCCAAGCTTGACTGAGTGTCTAGTCGACCTGGCTGCACGGCTGGAAAGCCTCCCCATGGCGCCCAAAGAACCCGCCCTAGCTGCCATAAGGACTGTCTTGTCCCCAGGGTTCGATCTCATCTCCCTGGATACTAGCGGGGCGCAGGAAAAGGCGGACGCCATCGCAAGATCCATGGTGGAGGATTCAACTCCCGAGGGGGTGGCCTCCAAGAATAAAGGTCTAGATGCTCCTCCCGTGACTTTCGACCACCATAATGAGTCAGATGCTCCGCCAGCAACCTCCGTTCATCAGGATAAGGTTTCCTCGCGAACCTCGGACCGTCATGGGGCCTCGCCAGTTGCCGACCATCAAGAGGGTGCCTCAGCCCAGCGAGTGTTCTCCGATCGCCAAGACAGCTCGTCAGCCATCCCGGATCGCGTAAGTTCCGGCGAGGCCCTCAAGGATCTCCTTCAGGCCCTGGGGGTGGACCACGAACGGCGGCTCCTCGCGTCCTCGCCCCGGGAGACGATGAAGGGTGAGCTCTTGCGCCTCCTTCAGGCCGACTTGCCCCTAGATGTTCGCCGGGCCGCCGAGGAGGTCCTAGCCCGCCTCGATGTCCAGCAGCTCCTGCCGGGCACGAGGGCTTCCGTCGATGGACCTTTGTTCCTTGCCCACTTTGAGTTTCCCCTGAACCACGAAGGACGCCCCCACAACGTGAGGGTCACCCTCCAAGGGAAAAGTCCAGGTGCTGAGGGGCTCCTGCGGCTATTTTTCCTCCTGGAGTCGAACCATCTGGGGACGCTTGGGATCGAGCTCATCTTCAACGGGAGAAAAGTCAGCTGCACAACGCGGGCCAAGGACCAAGGTGCTTTGAGCTTCCTCCAGGAGCGGGCGGAGCATTGGCAAAGGCTGTTCGACGGGCTTGGCTATGAGCTCGTCCACCACCGCTTTCGCTTGGCCGAGGCTGGGGAAGACCATAAACTCAGCAGGGTCGATATTAAGGCCTAGGAGATGGGATGATGGCTGATAAGAAGGCTGTTGCCTTAGGCTACGATCCGGAAGTAGACATCGCGCCGAAAGTAATCGCCAAGGGAGATGGACGATTGGCGGAGAGGATCATCGCCATCGCCGAGGAGGAAGGCATCCCCCTTTACTCATCGCCTGACCTCGTTGCCTCCCTCATGAAGATCGATCTAGATGCTAACATTCCTCCAGAGCTTTACCGGGTAGTGGCCCAGGTGTTGGCCTTGGTCTACCGGCTCGATGGGGAATATGGGGTGAGGAGCGCCTTGCGGCGCCCCTCAAGCCAAACCTAACAGTCGCGGCAGGAACATGGGGATGACCGGAACGTAAGTGATGAGGAACAGGACGGCCACTTCGGCCAGAATGAAGGGCCAAAGGTCAGGGACCACCTCTTCCAGTTTCAGCTTGCCGATCCCACAGGCTACAAACAGGCAGGCTCCCAGAGGGGGCGTAATGAGCCCGATATTCAGGTTGATAGTCATAATCACCCCGAAGTGGAGGGGATTCACGCCCACGCTGATGGCCAACGGGGCCAAGATGGGGGCCAGGATGACCAGGGCTGCCCCGATGTCCATGAACATACCGACGAATAGCAGGAAGAGATTGATCAACAGCATGACAACATGGGGATTGGTGCTGATGGAGAGGACAAGCCGGGAAACCAGCTCTGGAATCCGCTCGCTGGCCAGGAGCCAGCCTAAAATCGAAGCCGAGGCCATGATCAGGAAGATCATCCCCATCACCGAAGAGGTGTGGAGGAGCATCCGGGGCAAGTCTTGGACTCTTAACGTCTTGGAGACGAAAAACCCTACCAGACAAGCATAAAGCACGGCCACCGCCGCGGCCTCCGTGGGTGTGAAGACCCCGCCGAGGATGCCTCCGAGGATGAGGACGGGCATGATGAGGGCCAGGAAGCTCTCTTTAAAGCTGGCCCAGATTTCCCCTATAGTTGCCCGCTTGTCGCCGATAGGGTAGTCTCTATTTTTCGAGATGATCCCTGCCGGGATCATCAATGCCGCGCCGAACAGCAGCCCCGGCACCACGCCCGCCGCGAAGAGCCCGGCAATGGAAACGCCCATGATCGACCCGTAAAGGACCATGATGATGCTGGGGGGAATGATCGGTCCGATGACGGACGAAGCCGCGGTCACCGCTGCGGAAAAGGCGGTGCTGTAGCCAGCTTGGGACATGGCGGGGATCAGTATCGACCCTAACGCCGCGGTATCGGCCACCGCGGAACCGGTGATCCCGGCAAAAAAGACGCTAGCCAAAATGTTCACATGGGCCAGCCCCCCTCGCAAGTGTCCGACAAGGGTGTTGGTGAAGCCCACCAGGCGCTCGGTGATGCCGCTTTGGTTCATGATGTCCCCGGCCAGCATGAAAAAGGGCATGGCCATCAGGGGGAAAGAGTCGATGCCGGCGAAGAAGCGCTGGGGTATGAGCTTCAGCAAGATGGGGTTGTCAAGGCGAAGGAGACAAAGCAGGGCGGTGATGCCCAGGGTAAAACCGATGGGAGCGCCGATGAATAGAAGGGTTCCAAAAACGATGCCCATGAAGACGGCCATTTGATCATCCCCCTAACATGGGTTTTCCCCCGCTAGACTCTGATTGTCCCTGATTCTTGCCGAGGGAAGCAACGGTCGTGAGCAACAGCTGGATCAAGGTTAACCCGGCCGCTACCGGCACCGCCAGCAAGGGCCAAATCATGCTGATCCGCATCGCTGGGGAGACCTGGCGCCTGGCATCGAGGGCCATTTTCCATCCCTGTTTGCTCAGGACGTAGAGGTAATAAGCAATTAGAACCTTGACTAGGAAGCCAATCACCACCTGGAGAGGACGGGGCAGGCGGGTGACGAAAAACTCAACGCCGATATGTTCATCTCGTTTCAAGGCCAGGCTCATCCCCAAAAGCCCCATCCAGATCATGGTGTAGCGGGCCAACTCCTCCGTCCACCGCAGGGGGGAGTTGAACAGGTACCGGGAGAAAACACCGATGAGAACGGTGATGGTCATAAGGGCAACCATGATGATGGCTGGGTAGCCGATCAACTTATCGATCCGATCACTCAAGCTGCAGGCGATATTGGGTCTTTTTTCATCCACCGGTTTTCACCCCATTTTGGCAAGAGGGGGCCGAAGCCCCCTTAAGTTTCTTAGCGGAAGGCCTCCGCGGTGATGGCCTCCAATTCGGCTTCCGCTTCTTCAATGGCCTGCAGGAAGCGATTGGCCCACCTGAGGCCCTCCTCCCCGTAGGCCTCCTCCACGTAAGCCAACACCGCGGGAATGGCCAGATCGGCAAATTGGGCCCGCTCCTCGGGGCTAGGCATGTAAACGTCCAATCCTTGCTGCTTCAGGAAGGCGATTCCCCGGTCAGTGCCTTCCACGATCCTGTTGATTCCCCGTCCGGCCACGATGGCCACTTGGACCGCTTCCACGATGATGCGGCGCTGCTCTGGCGTGAGGGACCCGAGCCAATCGTTATTCATCAGCCACCAGTCGGTCCCGTACAAATGGTTCAGGAGGGTCACGTACTTTTGGACCTCAAACAGCTTGCCGTGGACAATGATGGGTACAGGATTGTGCTGGCCGTTGACGACCCCCGTTTGCAGGGAGGTATAAAGCTCGGCCCAGGCTATGGGGGTGGCTGCCCCGCCGAGGGCTTCGATCATCCTGATCTGAACCGGCACTTCCATGGTGCGGAATTTAATCCCCTTCATGTCCGCGGGTGTTCGGATGGGCCGCACATTATTAGTCAAGGCATAAAAGCCTCCTGCCTCGCAGACGCCCATCAAGCGAACCCCGGTGCGGGCCAAGATCTCATCCCTCAGTTCACTCAGGAAAGGACCGTCGTAGACTCGGTACGCGACGGCATGGGATGGAATGGCAAAGGGGATGTCAATGGCGCCGATCTCCGGTACAAACTGGGCAATGCCGCCGATGCTCGCGATGGTGCCTTGGATAATCCCCGACTGGACCAGCTCAAAGCGCTCTCGCTCCTTGCCCAGCGCTCCTGCGGGGTAAAGCTCAACAATGATTTCCCCGTTGGTCCGGCTCTCAACTAGATCCTTGAAGGTCACCGCCAAGGCATGTTCGTTGGCTTCGAAGGGTAGGGGACCATCGTCGTAGGCGAACTTGAACACCAAGGGTCCTGCACTTGCGATACTCGTCATCAACAACAGCGCGCACAACAGGACGATCATCTTCCTCGACATCACCAGTCCCTCCTTTAGTCTGGATAGCTGCCAATTTCCAGATTAGTGGATGTAAAGCTATAATTCATTTGAACAAAGGTAGATTCCTGCTATTTTGTCTAATGGGAGGAAACAAACTCTGGGGAGGAGAATACCAGCCTTGGATCTCAACGGAAGGGGGAGGCGGCATTGTACGACCTGTTAATTAAGGGCGGCACCATCATCGACGGCACAGGAACTCCCGGGTTCACCGGCGATGTCCTAATCGATGAAGGCCAGATTCTCGCTGTCGGAAAACTAACCGCGGCGGCCAAGAGAGTCATTCAAGCCGATGGCTTAGTCGTTGCCCCGGGCTTCATCGATGCCCACAGCCATTCGGATCTGAAGCTGTTCACCGATCCCTTGGCCAAGGAAAAGATTTTGCAAGGAATAACCACCGAAGTCCTCGGTCAAGACGGCTTAGGAGTAGCCCCTGTGCCCGACTCGGCCGAAGAACTGCAAAGCTTTGTCGAGCCCCTGCTAGGGTCCCTGGACGGCTGGGAGTGGCGGTCTGTCGGCGAATACTTGGACGCCCTGCAAAGGGCTAAACCCGCGGTCAACGCCTGCGTCCACGTCCCCCACGGAACAATCCGCATGGCCGTCATGGGGCTCGGGGCCAGAGGGGCCGCCGACGATGATCTATCCGCCATGGCCTCCCTCATCAGGCAGGGGATGGATGAAGGAGCCATCGGCCTTTCCACAGGGCTCATCTACGCCCCTGCGGCCTTTAGCAACCGCCGGGAGCTTGTTGCCCTCTGCCAGGCCGTGGCTGAGAAAGACGGCATCTTTACCATCCACATGCGAAGTGAATCCACCGGCGTCATCGAAAACGTTCAAGAGACCATCGAGATCGGCCAAGAGTCCGGGGCCAGGGTCCACATCTCCCACCATAAGGTCTCCGGCATGGCCAACTGGGGAAAATCAAAGGAAACCCTGGGCCTCATGTCCATGGGACGGGCCGGAGGCCAGGAGGTCACCTGCGATCTTTATCCTTACACCGCCGGATGCACCATGCTCCGCACCCTGCTTCCTCCCTGGTCCCTTGAGGGGGGAACCGGGGGGCTGCTCCGTTACCTCGCCGATCCTTCGGCCCGATCCCTCATCAAGGAGGACCTGCAAAGGGGCCTTCCGGGCTGGGATTCGGTGGCCCGGGCCATCGGCTGGGGGAACATCTTGGTCACCAACGTCAGCCCTTACCAAGGACAGGAGCTTGAGGGACTCTCCTTAGCCCAGATCGCAAAGATCATGGGCAAAGATCCTATCGATGCTTTAATGGACCTGCTCCTCATCGAGCAAGGCCAACCTTCCATGATCACTTTCCAGCAGGATGAGGAGGACATGAACAGGATCATGCGCTATCCCTATTCGGTCTTCTGCACCGACGGCATCATCATGGGCGGGAGGCCCCATCCGCGGCTGTACGGAAGCTTCCCCCGGGTGCTGGGGCATTACGTGCGGGAGCGGGGGCTTCTCTCCCTGGAGGAAGCCATTCGGAAGATGACTTCGCTGCCAGCCAGGATCCTAGGCTTCGACGACATCGGCCGCATCCGCGTTGGGGCCGCGGCGGACATCACCATCTTCGATCCCGACCGCGTCATCGACAAGGCCACCTACGATGATCCAAAGCAGCATCCCGAAGGGATCAACTGGGTCATCGTCGGGGGCCAGGTCGTCGTCGAGGAGGGCGAGCATACTGGCAGGCGATCTGGGCGTGTTCTTAGGAAAGCCCCATAAGCCCCCAATCTTCTGCCTACCGGGCCATCCCCGACCACCTGGCAGTTCTTGATCACACCGGTGGCCTTTGCCGCCATGATTCCTGAAGCACCGTAGACAGTTCAAGACACAGATCGTCATTTTTCCCGGATTGTGGACCGAAATTTCGCATCCCCGGCAGGAATTGTAACTCCGGGCACGAAGAACTAGCATGCAACAGCACACACTTTCACAAGGGAGGGGCAGTTGTTGAAGAAGGTTACTTGGATTTGGACGATCGTACTGGTACTCATGGCAAGTGTGTTGGTTGGGGCGGAGTCGCGGGAGTATGATATTGTCATCGTCGGCGGCGGAGGGGCCGGGCTGTCGGCCGCGGTAGAGGCCAGCAGCGCAGGGGCTAGCGTAGTAGTGTTGGAGAAAATGCCTTACCTTGGGGGTAGCAGCCTTCTTTGTGGTGGAGGGCTTGCTTTTGCGGGAACGGATATGCAAGCTGAGGAAGGCGTCGAGGATTCAAACGAAGACCTTTTCAACGAACTGATGGAAGTTGGCGGGTACCAAAATGATCCTGCTCTAGTCCAGGCTTATATCGCTCACCAGCTGGACACCTATTACTGGCTGAAAGATCTCGGCGTGATCTACAATTTCCTTGAGACTGGCGGGGGAATGAAGATCCGCCGGATGCACCGGGTCAAGCCAGCACAGCTCATCGATACCCTCGCGAAAGCAGCGAAGGCGAATGGTGCCACCATCCTGACCAATGTGGCCGGCAAGAGGCTCGTTCGCGACTCGGCCACCAATCGGGTCACCGCCGTCATTGCGGAAGAGGACGGCAAAGAGGTAGTCTTCACTGCCCGCAAAGGCGTCATTCTCGCCACAGGCGGCTTCAGTCTGAACCCCGAGCTCCTCGGCAAGTTCGTCCCGGCAATGGCTAATGCCAAGGCCACCGTAGGACCGGGCAGCCACGGCGACGGTCTCCTGATGGGATGGGCACTGGGAGCCGATCTGAAGGATATGCCCTACATCAAAGCCACCTATGGTCAGTATCCTGAGGGGAACAATCCCAATGCCCGGGAAATGGTTTACTATGCAGGGGCCATCATCGTGAACAAGGCTGGCGAAAGGTTTGTCGATGAGTCCATCAACTACAAAGCCATCGGGGATGTGGCCCTCCTGCAGGATGATGGCGTCACCTACCAGATCTACGATGAAAAGATCCGGCAGTATGCCCACGAGACTAGGACCCGCATGGGCATCCTGGAAGGGGAAGGCATGGTTTGCGAGGCTGACACCTTAGAGGAGCTGGCCGCTAAAGTTGGCATCTCCCCGTCCGGGCTCGTGGCCACCGTCGAAGAGTACAACAAGAGCATCAAACAAAACGGGTATGACACCAAGTTCAACCGCACCGGCCTTGCTGCGGGAGTAGGGGACCTTCTCACCATCGACGAGCCTCCCTACTACGCATTCCCGTCGACGGGCGTCATCCTTGGCACCTACTGCGGTTTGGCCATCAACGACAAGGCCCAGGTGATCGATGTTTTCGGAGAGCCGATTGACGGCCTCTATGCAGCGGGCGAGGTCACCGGCGGCTTCCATGGTTCCGGCTACATGTCCGGTACCGCACTGGGCAAAGCGGTCATCTTCGGTCGCATTGCTGCTAAAGAGTTGACCAAGAACTAAGCACCGATCCTCGGAGCTGCCCGTCGGGGCAGCTCCCCATCCCTGTTGTATCTTACGTTGTGAATAGCTCTAGACGCGAGCAAAGCCCGCCCCTAAGGGATCGGGCTTTGTCGTTGGGCCCGGATACTGTTGATGGCTAGTTGGAGCCTAAGTACGCATTGTCCTTTCCATTATTGCAGTAGGACCCGTGGAAGAAAAAGGGTCAATTGAGGAGCCTTGTGATACACCCGTTTGGATTGGGATCGACCAGTCGGGTCTTCTTATGGGTGCATCGGGAGGGCCATCAACCCAAACCGACCCGCTTTATCCTCCTTGCCAAGATCGTCGCCCCAACTACTTTCAAGGCCTCTCCGGGAAGGAAGGGAAGCACCCCCGCCACTAGCCCCTGCCTTAGGGAGAACCCTGCAACCATTGAGAGCTGCACTAGACCAAGCCCATAGACCACCACCAGCCCTGCCGTCATGAATAAGAGACTCCTCCGGAAGGAAGCTTCCGGGTTTCCTTCCCACAGCCTGCCGATGATGTAGGCGCCAAGGACGAATCCCCAAAGATACCCGCCCGTTGGTCCGAAGAGCGCACCCGCTCCACCCGCGAACACGGGGAGGCCAACCAATCCCAGCAGCAGGTAGATCCCTTGACTGAGGGCCCCGGGGGCACCCCCAAGCAAGGCTCCAGAAAGCATTACACCGATGGTCTGGCCTGTGACTGGTACGGGGCTAAAGGGCAAAGGAAGGCGAACGAAAGACAGCGCCGCGGTGACTACTGCCATGAGAGAAATAAGGAGCATTTTTCGGGGCGACAAAGGAGACTTCATGATAACCCTCCTGCCGACAGCGTCGAAAAAAACTGCTAGTCTCTTTTCGCCATTTAGTCGTAGAGTCCTGCGACCAGGAGGAA
>JAAYLE010000135.1 GCA_012522085.1 Bacillota bacterium
CCAGAGAGGATCACATCCCGGATTTCCGGGTGTGCCCGGATGTAGTCAAGTCCCTGGGCGATGGTGCGGTCCGAAACCGTCAAGGTAGTCCCCACCTTGCGCTTGCGGGTGCAGAACCGACAATACATCGCACATTGGGATGAGATCAGGAACAAGACCCGATCTGGATATCGATGGGTTAGATTAGGGACCGGGCTGCTTTGTTCCTCTCCTAAGGGATCTTCGGGAGCATCATCATCTTCCAGCTCGCGCCAATCAGGCACAGCCTGCTTCCAGATAGGATCGCCCGGCTCCTCAATGAGAGAGAGATAATACGGGTTGATCCGCATCGGGTAGCGTTTAATCACCCCCTCGACGTTGCACGCCGGGTACAGGGCTTGCAATTGTTCAGCGGTGGTGACGCTGCTCTTGAGAATCTCTTGCCAGCTATTCATGCCGATACGCCATCCTTCCAAGGGCTATCATCCTTCTGCAAGGCTCCCGGTTGGGTCCTTGCTATCCCGTACCTGTTCAAGGCGGCGTGAAAGACAGCTTGGATCAGCTGGTCGTAAGTCATGCCCGCAGCCCTGGCTGCCTGGGGCAGGCAGGAGTGCTGGTTAGGATCGGGCAACACCCCGGGCAATGGATTGACCTCCAGTACGTGGGGTTGCCCCTTAGCATCTAAGCGCATATCGATCCGGCACCAGTCACGACAGCCCAAAGCCCGAAAGGCCAATACTGCCGTATCCGCTATCTGTCTGGCTAGATCCAAGGGTATCTTGGCCGGACAATCGAGGATCCCCACTGGCGCCTCGGCCCGGTCCCAAACCCACTTGGCCTCATAGGAGTATATGGGATTTGCGCCCGGAGGAAGACCATCGAAGCGTATCTCCACAATTGGGAGGACCTCTACATTAGGATAGTTGCCGATGAGCCCGACGGTGAACTCCGACCCTGGCAGGAACTCCTCGATGAGGACTGGCTGCCGGTACAGGCGGAGCAGCTTGGTTGCTTGACTGCGGCAATCATCGATGTTCCACACCAGACAATCATTGGTGATGCCTTTGCTGGAGCCTTCCATGACTGGTTTCACCATCAACGGGAAGGGCAGCTGGGTTGCCTGATCGAGAGATGATTCATCATCGACTAAAACGAACTTTGGTGTAGCTATGCCGTGATAGAGGAGGAATTCTTTGCACCTTGCTTTGTCTAAGCACAGGGACAGGGTTAAGGGTGAAGAACCGGTATAAGGGATGCCCAGAAACTCCAGCATCGAGGGGACATGGCTCTCGCGGCTGAGCCCCCGCCTACCTTCCGCGATGTTAAAAACGATATCCGGTCTTATTCTTCGCAGTCGGTCAAAACAGTCTTCGTTAGCTTCGATTAGGACGACTTCACCTTCACTACGGAGAGCATTCTGCACGGCGAGGATAGTCTCCAAGTCATCCCACTCTGTGTATGAATCTGGCGGTTCCTCTTCCTCCTGGACAGTCTGATCTTCAGCGGCCGGTTTCAGATTAAAAAGCACGGCAATTACCATAGCCGTTTGCGGGTTTGCCACGCAAACCCCTTCCCTCCCGTACAAAAGATTATCTTCAGCGAACCATGGGCGCGATTCACATCCCGACGCAGACTTGCTGCCAGGCGGCCAGACTAGGCCTGATAGGCCGCATGGTTTCTGTTTGCAATGAGCATACAACGTTCATCGCCCTAAGTCAACAGGGATTCCGCCAAGGTTGTCTGGGCAAGTAGCTGCCGGCGAGGGAGATCCTTCTTGGGCAGCTTGCCAGGAAAAATTCCCCCCTAAATGGGCAGAAAGCCGGTCGCGGCTAACAGGCCGAAACAGCCGGTGAGCATCATGTCTCCATAGGGGTTGGCCAGATGGAACCCTAAGTCCGCCGCTTTAGCCCGGTTTGGACCGGTGACTGCGATGGCCGCAAACATTCCCGGCCCCCGGGGCATGTCGGGGTGGACAAAGGCTCCATGTCCTCCATCGGCAAAAACCTCTTCATTGGTGATGGCGCCCCGTTGGAGTTTATCCAGGTAAAAGCCTAGGCTGTCGGCGTCCAGGAGGCGGGTATGGTGTTCAAACAGTCCCCACATCCGGCCCTTGTGAATCAGTGCTCCCAGGGTGTGTCCATTGCCAACGTTGACGATCAGGCACCCTTTTGTCTTCATCTGCCGGTTCACCCAAGGGTCGCATAGACAGCCCCAGATGGCGGCACTAGCGGTATCCATCAGGAAGGCATGGGGCACCATTTGCTTGACGGCTGTCATCCGGGTCAGGAAAGGGGGCACTTCCCTGTAACCTAAACCCTGCAAGTCTCCTCCCGACATGACGAACTTTCTCCATAGCTGAAACCGGAAGACCCGGTCGCTTTCTCCTTTGGGGGGTCGACCATGGTCTTGCACCGCGATGGCTAGTGACGTGGGCGGTTCTATTTCAAATAGCTCAAAGACCCGATGAAAGGCGTCCCAGTTCACATCGGACAGGTGAATCCTCTTGGCCCCTGGAGGCGGTGCGGAGACGATCTCCACCCCCATTGACTTGACAACGTCTAGATCATCATCGAAGGTGGCCGCGGCCTGGGGTGTGGCCATGGCCTTCAGCCCCTTGTTTAGATGCTCCTTCAGCGCCTTGGTACATGGTCCACCGCCCATCGTTACACCGGTGAGGAAGATGTCCGATCCTGCGTCGGTAGCCTGCCGGATCTGGCGGGCAACTTGCACGGTTGGGGATGGCAGTACCAACTGGACGCTATTCTCAATGGATGCATCTTCTTCGTAAAGCAGGATATCCTGGGTACCAGCACCAATATCAATGGCTAAGACTCGTTCTTGATGCGACATAGGCCACGCTCCTTCCTATGTAGAGGTTGTTCATTATCCTGGGGGAAAAACCCTTGTTCTTCCTTGAGATGAATGGACAATGGGGGCTGGCGCGGCGGAGACTTCACAAGGAGGGAAAGAAATGGCAAAGGTGGTCATCGTGGGCGGAGTTGCTGGTGGGGCCACGGCCGCGGCGAGGATGCGGCGGCTCGATGAGGATGCGGAAATAGTCTTGCTGGAGCGTGGGGAGTACGTATCCTTTGCTAACTGTGGTCTGCCCTACCATATTGGCGGGGTGATTCCAGATCGGGAATCCTTATTAGTCCAGACGGCCGCAGGGATGAGGACTCGCTACCGCATCGATGTGCGGACGGGCCATGAGGTCTTGCGCATCCATCGCCCGGAAAAAGAGGTCGAGGTCCTAGAACGCGAAACGGGCAAAGTCTACAGGGAGGGATACGACTACTTAGTCCTATCTCCTGGAGCCGAACCGATCCGGCCAGACTTGCCCGGCATTGACGCCGAAGGGATCTTCATTTTGCGCACCATGGAGCATATGGACAGCATTATTGACTTCATGAAAACCAACGAGCCGCGGCGGGCGGTAGTAGTAGGCGCGGGGTTTATCGGCTTGGAAATGGCCGAGAACCTGCACGCATTAGGTCTGCAGGTCGATATTGTGGAAATGGCTCCCCAAGTCTTCATCCAACTGGATGAGGAAATGGCTGCCCTCGTCCATGCCCGACTGCGGAAAGCCGGCGTTGGCCTCCACCTGGGCCGCGCGGTGAAGGGCTTTCGGGAGAGGGAAGGTGGGTTGGAAGTCCAACTCGTCGACGGGAGCGCCCTGCAGACGGACATGGTCATCCTCGCCGTTGGCGTTCGGCCTGATACCCGCTTAGCCGAGGAGTGCGGCTTGCTCGTTGGGGGGGCGGGGATCCTAGTGAACGATTACCTGCAAACCTCTGATCCGTCCATTTATGCTTTAGGTGATGCCATCGAGATCCGCGACCCGATTCTTAACAGGAGCGTGCCCATCCCCCTTGCCGGCCCCGCCAACAAGCAGGGGCGGATCGTGGCCAACAACATTAGTGGACGGCGGGAAAGGTACAGCGGCAGCGTGGGGACGGCCATCGTGCAAGTATTCGGCCTGCACGTGGGGGTGGCCGGAGCCAATCGGCGGTCCCTCGAGGAAGCGAACATCGACTTCTCCTCGGTGGTCATCCATCCCCTGTCCCATGCAGGCTACTACCCGGGTGCCAAACCCTTGTCCATCAAAGTACATTTCACCCGGGGCGGCAGAATCCTAGGCGCTCAAGTTGTGGGCGAGCAGGGGGTTGACAAACGGATCGATGTGCTGGCGACGGCCATCAAAGTCGGTCTTACGGTCTATGATCTACAGGGACTTGAGCTTGCCTATGCACCGCCCTTTTCCTCGGCCAAAGACCCTGTCAACATGGTGGGTTTTGTGGCGGGCAATGTGTGCAACGGCGATGTGTACGTAGTCAACTGGGACGAGATCGGGGAGCGGTTTGTGCTCGATGTAAGGGAGCCTTCGGAATATGCCAAGGGGCACATCCCCGGAGCGGTCAACATCCCCCTCGGGCAGCTCCGGGAGCGATTGGGGGAACTGCCCAGGGACAGGGAGATGGTTGTCTACTGCCGCGTCGGTATGCGCTCATACATCGCTACCCGCATTTTGATGCAGCGGGGTTTTAAGTCTGTCTTCAACCTGAGTGGAGGCTACAGAACCTATAGGGCCGTCATGGCCGACAAATAGCAAGGCGCGGCCAAAGGCCGCGTCTTAACCCATGGGCGTAAAGGAACAGTAGCCAATCCGGTCGCATTCTTCTCTTATCCGCTCCCATTCAGCTTTCGAGGTGATCGTCCGCCAAGCCGCCGGGTACAAGATTGAATCTTCTTTGAAAATGTGGTCCCGTAGGTTAAAGACAATAAACGCGGCAAGGCCGGCCAATTCCTTCCGGAATTCCTGAAGGTCCATCTGTTTGCTGAGCAGCTCCTGGAGGCGGGCTTTCCGGGCCTTGAGCATGTCATGCTCCAGCCTCATTATCCGTGGGGGCCCGGTGATTCCCAGCTCCTCCATCGCGGGGAAGAGAACGTCTTCCTCCCGCTGGTGGTGCTTATTGCCATCAATAAGGTTGTCCGCAATGGCCCTTAGAAGCTCCAAATCCTGGGGTGCGGGCTCGCTGGCTTGAATGCGGGCATTCACATCTTCGAGTTCAGCTAAGAAACCAAGGAGCTTCTCATGCTCAAGCATTAGCGTACGCAAGGGATGGGCAGGGGGGAGCTGGGCCCGGAAATCCTGAATCTGGTCTCCCAAGACTTCCAGGTGGATGGCGCAAAGGTGTCGCAGCTCCTCCGGACGAGTTCCCTCGTCAACTAGCTGTTGTTCGGCTAACGACAGCTCAAGGGGATCGACTTCGGTGACAAGCTTCTGAGCTGCTTCTTTGGCTCCGAGGTCATCTGGATCACTCAATCGGCGCAGAACGTCCACTAAGACTTCTCTTTGACTCATCATAACAACCTCCCGTCACTGGCTTAACGCAATTAAAGATTAACAGGATTAAGAATCATAGGCAAGGGCGAACTAGGCCTTTGTAGCGCCTTTAGGGCCCGCGATCAACAATTAGCTTGACAGGAAAGGTTAATAGCGTTAAATTTTAAAGGGAGAGGGGATGTGATCCTGGTGGATAAGGAAAGCTTTCTGCGGTGTCTGAAGCTATTTTGCCGCAAAGTGGACAGATCCGTCTTGCAGCCAGCTGCAGAGGCCGCTTCCGAGTGGGGATTGCCGGAGGCCCAATTAGCCGCGCTGCGTTTCGTCCACCGCAATCGCGGCTGCTTGCTGGGGGAGGTGGCCTCGGCCCTGGGCATCAGTGCACCAGCAGCCACGCGTCTTATTGATCGCCTCGAAGAGAAGGGCTTGGTAATCAGGGGCTTGAAAAAGGGAGATAGGCGAGCATTTAGTCTGACGCTCAGCCCCAAAGGGGAGCAGGCAGCCGTCTCCATCGAGGCCATCGAAGGGCAGGCTGTGGAACGGCTCCTTCGTTCCCTCAGCGAGGAAGAGCGCGAGCTGGTGGGGCGGGCAATGGAGCTGGTGATCGCAGCTGACGGAGCGCTCCCGGAAAGCCTTTGTCTTCACTGTGGTGATGCCCACAATGCGGGGTGCATCATCGAGCGGCTGACTGAGTAGGTCGGGGCCCGGTAATGGAGCAGCCAAACACCTTCCGTGAAGCGGGAGGGGGGGAGGGAGTAGGTTGTTGGGTTGCCTGATCCCACCCGTCCCGGTTCAGCTTTGGGGCCGGCTATGGCCCTGAAGCCGGCAAGGATGGAGCTTGATTAAGGTCGGCTGCGTGGGCGAGGCATGGCAACGTGCCTCGCCCATGAGTCTTTCCCGATGTGGTAGTCTTCATGGGTGATGAAAGATTGGCATGGGACTTGGTCCGGGTAGATTCTTGGAACGAAAGGGATTCGTGGACGAATGATGAATAAATGGACAAGGAGAACTGGAGGGGGAATGAAGGATGCTCAAGTTGGTGCTGCCTACGGGCAGCCTTGAAAAGCCAACGCTGGAAATGTTCGAAGCTGCCGATCTGCCTGTAACCTGCTTGAACAGTCGTTCGTACCGGGGGGAAATCGATGATCCCCGGATCAGTTCCGTTTGCTTTATGCGGCCGCAGGAGATTCCTGTCTACGTGGCAGAGGGGCTCTTCGATATTGGTATTTGCGGACTCGATTGGGTCATGGAGCGACAGTGCCTGGAGCGGGTAGTGCAGATGGCAGCGCTCCCCTATAGCCGAAGTACCAACAAGGCGGTCAAGATTGTGGTGGCCGTCCATCAGGATTCGGGAATTGATACGCCCCAGCAGATTCCCCCTGGAAGCAAAATCACGACGGAATACGTTCACTTAGCCACTGAGTATTTTCGCCGGCTCGGAATTCCCGTCCGGGTAGAGTTTTCCTTCGGCACTACCGAGGCCAAAGTCCCCGAAATGGCCGATGTGGCCGTTGAGCTTACCGAGAGGGGGACAACCCTTCGGGCCAATGGCCTGAAGATCATCGATGTGATCGCAGAATCCCAGACGGTGCTGATCACGAACCCGGAAAGCTATGCCGATGAAGAGACTCGGACGGAGATGGAGGCCATTAAGACGTTGTTGTTGGGGGCGGTTGAGGCCAGGGGCAAGGTGTTGCTCAAATTGAATGTTGCCGAGGACTCCCTGGAAGAGGTCTTGCGGATCATGCCGGCGCTAAAAGCGCCGACGGTCTCCCAATTGTGCTCAACCGACAGCTGTTACTTTGCCGTCGAATCAGTCGTGGCCAAACAAGGGATTAACGTGCTCATCCCCCAACTGTTAGATGCCGGTGCGGAAGACATCTTAGTGCTGCCCATCACCAAAATTATCCGGTAGGGCATAGCATTTGTTTCCAGGGGAATGCTATTCTTCTCCGAGAAGGACTGTAAGGAAGGGGGCCTGCGACTTGAAATTGATCTATCAAGGCAAGACAAAGAATATTTACGATGCCGGGGATGGTTTGGCCGTCCTTTATTTCAAAGACGATGTCACCGGAACAGAAGAAGGGATTGACCCCGGGGCTAATCAGGTCATCGGCCAGCTAGAGGGCAAAGGCATTGCAGCTCTGCGCACCTCCCGGTACTTTTTTGACTTGTTCACCCGGAAGGGATTGCCCAACCACTACGTCTCCTGTGATGAGGCCGAAAGGACGATGACTGTTCGGAAGGCCCAGTGGCTGGGGCTGGAGTTCATCTGTCGCTATAAAGCCGTTGGGAGTTTTGTCCGCCGGTACGGCAAATGGATCGAGGAAGGGAAACCTTTAGCGGGACTGGTGGAAATAACGGTGAAGGATGATGAGCGGGGCGATCCATTAATCAACGATGAAGGCATCGTCGCCTTGGGGATCTTATCGGCCGAGCAAGTCGCGGAGGCAAAAAGCATCGTTCGCCAGGCGGCAGGACTAGTCAAGGAAGAACTAGCCCGACTGGGCCTGGAACTGCTTGACCTGAAATTCGAACTCGGCTTGGTCGATGGTCAGCTCATGATCATCGATGATGTTTCCGGGGACAACATGAGGGTGCAAAGGGACGGGAACCCAGTGGATTCACTGGAGCTCAGCCGGCTAATCTGTTCGTGACAGGATGATTGCAAACAAGCCCTTGGCCGTTGTGGCCAAGGGCTTGTTGTTAATCATGATTACCTTCGCATCTTTTGAAAGCACTCTTCGCAGTAAACGGGGCGATCCTGGCTGGGTCGGAAGGGCACTTGCGCCGACTGCCCACAACCAGCACAAATAATGTCATAGCGCTCGCGGGACCGGCCTGCGTTGCCCCTGTTTTGCCTTCTCGCCGCTCGACAAGCGGGGCAGCGGAGGGGTTCGTTTTGAAACCCTTTAGTGGCATAGAATTCTTGTTCCCCGGCGCTAAAAACGAACTCTTGCTTACAATCACGACAGACCAAGGTTTTGTCTTGATACATGGGGATTGGCCTCCTTCTGAAGCCGAGTGATTTTCGTCCTCTTCCTGGCCGGCTTAGAGGGAGACATTAAGGGTGACCCCGATTCTAGGCCCCAGTCAAGGCGATGGCTAATTATATCATTTTGCAGGTGGAAAGCGCAAGGGAGATCGTGATAATTGCCGGACAAGTTGTTAGAAGACAGCAAATACCTCCATAGCAAGGGTAGGCACAGACAGGAAGAGAGATGACCCGGCCCATGAACATCCCGTTAGCTGCGGGAATAGAAGGAAGGAACTGAATGGAGAAAGAAGGCAGGCTTGATGTTCCATTGATCACAGGAGGTGGATCGATGAACGGTGCGAAGTGGTTGGTACAGTCCCTGATCCAAAGGGGTGTGGAGTATATTTTCGTCCTGTGCGGCAATGGCCTGCAGCCTTTTCTCGAAGCATGCCATGGTTCCGGGCTTAATGTGATCGATGTTCGCAACGAGCAAGCAGCCTCCTACATGGCGGATTTGTGGGGACGGATGACGGGGCGGCTGGGGGTAGTTGCTGTCAGCAGCGGTCCAGGTCACACCAATGCCCTGACGGGCTTGGCCAATGCTGCTTGGGACGGGGGGCCAATGCTCCTTCTCAGCGGCTGCAGCGATTGGTCGACTAAAGGACTCGATCACTTTCAGGAGTTGGACCAAGTCGGCATGGTTGAGCCCATCTGCAAGTATGCCAGTTTGGTAGATCGGGTCGAACACCTAGAGCGCAAATTCAACGCGGCCGTCTTCCATGCCACCGCCCCTCGTCCAGGCCCGGTCCACTTGACCATTCCCATGGACGTTCTCCTGGCTGAGTGCAAGGCGCCGGTTATGAGCGCTCCGCCGGCCCGGGTGGGACAGGGACCCGCTCCTAACCTTTCGATTGCCCGTCAAGTGGCGGCTAAGCTCCATGGGGCGGCAAGCCCGCTTATCGTTGCCGGAAGCGGGCTTTTTTACGCAGGAGCCGGCGGCTTGCTCCAGGAACTTGCGCAGCTGACCGGCATCCCCGTCTTGTCCCAGATGTGGGACCGGGGCGATTTCTCCCGGACTTTCCCCGAGTATGTTGGTGTCGCTAGTGCTGAAGTCAATGGGGCCATGTCCCTCTTCAATGAAGCCGACGTGGTATTGACGGTGGGAGCGCGGGTTGACTATCGCTTGGGCTACGGGCAGCCCCCGGTTTGTCGGGAGGGGATCGAGTTCATTCGGATCGATGCCGACCCCGCCGAGGTCGGCCGCGGTGTTAGGCCTGTCCTGGGGATGGCTGCCGATCCCTACTTGGCCTTGCACGCGATCATCAGCTGTGCGCGGGAGTTGGACTGGCAGCACCAAGATTGGCTTGCTCGGGTGCGGTCGGCCCGGGAAGAATTCCTCCAGCGCTGGCAGGACTTCGGCTGGGAAGATGGGAGCCCCCTGCCTGCTATCCGCCTTTGCCGGGAGATTAAGGCCATCCTCGATGAACAAGATCCCGTCTTCCTATTGGATGGCGGAAACATCGGCCGGTGGGCCCATATGATCCTTTTCGATCGCCATCCTGCCCACTGGTTGACTTGTGGCGCCAGTGGAGTAGTTGGATGGGGGCTCCCGGGGGCGATCGCCGCTAAGCTCGCCCACCCTGAACGGCCGGTGCTGCTCCTAAGCGGCGATGGCTCCGCTGGCTTTACGGTGACCGAAATCGAGACGGCTTTACGTTTCCACACCCCTTATGTGGGCGTCATCGCCGATGACTCCGCATGGGGGATTGTGGTTGACGGTCAGCGGGAGGATAAGCGGATCGCGTCGGAGCTTGGCAAGGTGCGGTTCGATCTGGTAGCGGAGGCCCTCGGGGCGAGGGGGATGTACATGGATGAGCCGGATCAGCTAAGGCCAGCCATCGAAGAGGCTTTGGCGATGGATACGGTCACCATCATTCAAGTACCGGTGCAACAAGGCGGGATTGGGAGGATGGCCAGGTCGCTTGGGGACTAACTGAGAGGAGCGTCCCGTCGGTTGGGCAGGATCGATTTTTCTCCTTGCCGAAATCCTTAAGGGGGGGGTGCAATCAGTGGAACTTGACGATTTAGATAAGGCGATCATTGCCATTTTGCGGGAGGATGGGAAGACTCCGTACACGACTGTTGCGGCCAAGGTGGGGGTGGCGGAGGCGACAGTGCGAAAAAGGGTCAATCGGCTTCTCGAAGCGGGAGTGCTCCGCATCACTGCTGCGGTCAACCCGGAGAAGATCGGTTTGACGACCCAGGCCATCGTCGGCGTCAAAGTCGAGGGCGAAGATGTGGAATCCATCATTGAACGACTAGATGCCATGGACAATGTGCGCTACATAGGCGTGTGCACAGGGGACTACGACTTGATGCTCCATGTAGCCATGCCCTCAAGTGAAGAGCTGTTTCACTTCTTGACCAGGACTTTGCGCGAAATCCCGGGGGTCGGCCAGTCCCACACCTCGTTAATTATGAAAGTCTTCAAGGAAGCTTGGTGAGCCGTTCGATTGTGCTAGGGCCAGATAGTAGCTCGCCTGGTCTTGAGGTGCAACTCCCGCATAAGGCACATCGAGGGCCTTCGCCAGGAAGGGATCGACACAGCACAGATCTTCCACGTCCAAATGGCGAGTTGCCTTCTTCCCGAGGGCGTACATGACCGAGGTCATCTCATGGAGAGAAACCTGGAGGTAATTGACCAAGGACTGGCAGCCTTCCTCCACATCGAACTTGTCTTTCGCTTTGCCCGTTGCCAAAACCAATTGGGTGGATGGTTCGTAAGGTGCTACTTTCGTCAGCTGGCGAGCAACTAGAGCCAACACGGCCGCCGTCCCGATGTAGACTGCATCGGCTCCCAGGGCGAGGGCCTTGAGGAACTGTCCTGGGGTGATCAATCCCCCTGATGCCAACAAGGATACTTGTCCTTTCACACCTTCCCGGACCAGAAACCTCCGGGCGCGGGCGATGGCGAAAATGGTGGGCAGCCCTAAATCATCTTCCGCGGTGGGTGAAGCGCCGTGGGTGCCCGCCTCAGCTCCGTCGACGGTGATGAAGTCCACTTGGGCCTCCAGTCCGATGGCCATTTCCCGCTCGAGGAAGTAGGAAGCTGCGATCTTCATCCCGATCGGCACACCTGTCTCTTCCCGCAGCCGTTTGACCGTCTCGGTCAGGTCCCGCTGGCTGCTGATGTCCGGGAAGCGAGAGCCCAAAGTTGCATCCTGCCCCTTCTGTAAACCAAACACTGTCCGCATCTGGGAGTCGATGAACTTAGCCTGGGTGCGTTGGGGTGACGCGCCTTGGGCTCCTTGCCCGAACTGGATTTCAATGGCGTCGAGCTGGCGGTACTTATCGGGTGTATTGAGATAGCCGCCCCGGTTGTACTGTCCGATGAGTTTGTCGGCAAATCTCCTCTCTGCCGGCAGCAAACCCGCCTCGCCAGTATTGGTGGCTGTGCCCATTATGGTGGCCGCCTTAGCCAGGGCGATCTTGGCCTTGTCGCTGAGGGCGCTCCCATAGGACATGCCCGCAATGCAAATGGGTATTTGGAGCTGTAGGGGTTTTTCGGACCTGGGGCCGATGACGACGGATGGATCAATGGTTTCTCTCTCATCGATGGGCAGGCGGAACAGATGCACGGGACTGAGCAGCAGCTTCTCCCAGGGGGAGAGGCGGATGGGACTTCCGAAAGGACGTTCCAAGCTTTCGCCTTGAGCAGCTCGCATCAACAGTTCCAGGCCATGAAAGAAGGACGTCTTCTGCATTGTGGACAGAAGCAGGAGCAAGTTGTCCGTATACTTGTCCCGAGTGATCCTTTCGAGCGCCTCATCACTTGGCTTGTCGGCGATTGCCCGTATGATGCTTCCCAGCAGTCGCTGAATCATCTAACCACCCCCGGTCTCGCTCTTACACTTCCCAACGGAGCAAATGGGTATGCGTGATACCAGGACTGGGGGTCGGTAGGCATAGTTGTGGGCGCTGCGGGTTGTGGACCTGACTTTAGGGCGTGGGGCTATGATCGGCCGATTGGGCAGCCAGTCGAAGGATTTGCCTTAGCATGCTCAGCGACAAACAAAACAGGGGAGAGAAGTCTCTCCCCTTACCGGTCGTTCCTCAACTTCTTAGCCGATGACGCTCACATTGGAGGCCTGGGGCCCCTTCTGCCCTTCGGTCACCTCAAAGGTAACCTCTTGGCCTTCTTCAAGGGTCCGGAATCCATCACCAACGATGGCGGAATAATGGACAAAAACGTCCCCCAGCCCGCCTTCGCGCTGGATAAACCCGTAACCCTTTTCCGCGTTGAACCATTTGACAATGCCTTGCTCCAAAGAAAAATCTCCTCCTTTGCCGGTTCCGAACCGGGATAAAACCACTATATCACAAAGATTTTTGCCTGTCTAGATAAATTTTGCAACGAAGG
>JAAYLE010000136.1 GCA_012522085.1 Bacillota bacterium
GCTCGAGGTTGTCATGGGAACAAAGCTCCTGGATAAGATTGACCGCCGGGTCGGGGATAAGGTGACCATCGTATTCAATACCGCGTTCAACTCCTTAAGCGGGGTCACCTTCCAGATCGTTGGCCGTCTGCACAGCGGACTTAAGCTGCTCAATGAAGCGGTCTTCCTCCTGCCCCTCGATGAGGCCCAGCGGCTGCTTTATATGGATGATCAAGTCACTGAGCTGCTCTTGGTCACCTCGGATCTGAGCAGAATTGAAGAGATCCTGCCCAAGGTAAAGACGTTGCTGGCTGAAGATGGCCGCTACCTAGCTTTAGGCTACCGAGAAACCAGCGACCTCATCCCCTTCATGGACCTGGCCAAGTTGATTTACAATCAGTTGTACATCTTCCTGGTGCTCCTGGCCTGTGTGATCGTTGTCAACACCATGATCATGATCGTAACGGAAAGAACCAAGGAGATCGGCATGATGTCGGCCCTAGGATTAGAGGGCAAGGGCATTATGCAACTGTTCTTAATCGAAGGGGGCATCATGGGCCTCCTCGGCAGTCTGATCGGCGCCCTGGCCGGTTCGCTAGTCACAGGGTATTTTGCCGAAGTCGGCCTTGACTTTACCCAGGCCATGGCAGGGGTTGACGCCGATATTGCTTTCAGCGCGATCATCTATCCGGCGTCTTCCGTTGGCAATACGGTGTTTGCCTTTGTTCTAGGCGTCCTGATCGTAACCCTGGCCTGCTTGATCCCCGCTCGCCGGGCAGCACGTCTAGAGCCAACAGTTGCCATGCGGGGGGCTTGAGAGAAAGGAGCTTGCAAATGAAAAGATTAATTGGACTTTCCATCTGTCTGCTCTTGCTGCTGCACGTCCAGGGGGCCTTCGCCGAGAGCCTGACGGCAGAAGAGATTATCAAACGCCGGGACCATAATGAATATGTGACGACTGCGCAAGCAGAGGCCGAGATGATCATCGTCAACAACAATCGCAAGACGACGAAGACCATGGCTTCCTACGCGGATGAGGATAATGCGTTGGTGATCTTCACCAATCCCCGGGACCGGGGGACAAAGTTCCTCAAGCGGGGCGATGATCTTTGGATGTTCTTCCCCGATGCGGAGGAGCTGATCAAGATATCGGGCCATATGCTGAACCAAGGGATGATGGGCAGCGATTTTTCCTACCAAGACATCATGGAGTCCGACAAGCTCACCGACCTCTATGACTTTAGCCTCCTCGGAGAAGAAGAGCTAAACGGGCGGCCCTGTTATGTCCTCGAGGGAGTTGCCGTCCCGGGCAAGGAAGTCTCCTATTACCGCCGCAAGGCCTGGGTGGACAAGGAAAAGTTCATCGGTTGGAAAGAGGAGCTTTATGCCCGCAGCGGACGCCTGCTGAAAGTCATGGAGACTAGACGCATCGAACAGATCGGGGAGCGATGGTACCCGATGGAAATGGTGATGGAAGATAAGCTGCGGAAGAATACCCGCACCGAGTTCATCGTCAAGTCCATCGAATTCAACCCGGAAATCCCCGCGGACACCTTTACACTGGAGAATCTGCGTTAGGAGCTGTGGTCGATGGATAAGTTCTTGGTACTGACCCTAGTACTAGCCCTTGCCTTATCCTCCCCCGCCCTGGCCCTGGAGATCGGCGGCGAGGCAAGCCTGCTATGGTCCGGATCATTTCTGGAGGATGACTTTGCCGGCGAACTGACGGAGTCTTTGGAACTGGAGCTCTTCTTCCCCAGGTGGAAGACCTTGGAGCTTCGCTACAACTTTCTCCTATCCAAACCCCTGCAGGCTCTGGTCGGGGCCGAAGAAGGAACCTATTTTGCCAAGAAGCTTTATCTTAAACACCGCTCGAAGCTCTTCCACCTCACCATCGGCCGCCAGCCGATTTCCTGGTCCTTCGGCTCCCTGATCAATCCCGTCGATTTTACCCTAGGAGCCGAGGCTTTGGATAAGGAGCAGCTGAGCAAGTACACAGACGCCATCGAAGCCTACATCCCCGTCAATTGGAACTCCAATCTTACCCTGGTCCTCTCCTACCCAGACGGATTCATCGAGGAGCCAGGCCGCATGAAATGGGGCATCCGCGGCAGGACAGGCGTAGGAGGATATGACCTTGCCGTAAACTACGTTCACGAAGGGGAGAATAGCTACCTGCCCCGGCAAAGGCTAGGCCTCACCCTGAAAGGGGATGCGGGCGATTTCGGGGTCTACGGTGCCTTCGGCCTGTACTTCGATGAGGACATGCCCAGCAGCCGAAGCTATCTAGCCGGCGTCGACTACAGCTACAATTTGGACTATGATACCAAGATCCTCATGCAGCTAGAGTATCTAGGGATCCAACCAGACTCCCTCGAGGCCAGCCTGAAAACAAGTCTCCTCAAGATGGACGCCTCCGATGACCGGCTGGACCTCTTAATTGGAAGCATCAGCTATCCCATCGATTACTTTGCCTCCCTCTCCCTGGTAACCGCGGTCAGTCTCGACGATGGGAGCCTCATCCTCGGCCCCGTCTATCAAAACACGCTGCCGGGCAATATTGACCTTAATGCGGGAGCAACGTTTTTCCTAGGCAGAGGCGGTGGACTGTTTGTGCCAGATCCCTTGCGGGCAGCCGCGTCCGTCGAGCTTAGTTATCCTTTCTAATTTGCCCTAGAAATTGCCGACTCAATCGGCTAAAATAGGATGCAAGTATCGGAGCAGGAGGATGTTGTCGTGCTTCCCAAAGAAGAACTTTTCGAGGCCCAGCTCACCGTACGCAGGCTATGTTTGTATCGGAGCATTGCCCAGGACCCGGTGGTTAAGACGGCAGTGCGGTTGGCTGAATTGATTCAAGAGGATTTGCCGTTGCAGGTGCTTGAGACCTATCATGCCTTGACGGGCATGCTGGCCCATAAGGAACTAGCTCCCTCTGGGGATGTGGGCGACCCTTGGCAGGATCA
>JAAYLE010000137.1 GCA_012522085.1 Bacillota bacterium
AGATGATTAAAGAGGGTCGGGTTCAGGTTAACGGCAAGGTCGTCACCGAACTGGGGACGAAGGTCGACCCGACTAAGGACAAGGTATGGTTAGATGGTCGACTCCTAAAGCTATCCCCCGAGACTAAAGAGTATCTCCTACTCCACAAACCGCCGGGCTACGTTACGACGGTGACTGACCCTTGGGGACGGCCTACGGTCATGGATCTCTTGGGCCCGATGGAGAACCGTCTTTATCCCGCTGGGAGGCTCGACTTCGACAGTGAAGGGTTGGTGCTGCTCACCAACGATGGGGAGCTGGTCTATCGGTTGACCCATCCTTCCTTTGAAGTGGAGAAGGTCTATCTAGTGGAAGTAGCCGGCCGTCCAACCGGGGATGCCCTCCAGAGACTGGCCCGGGGGGTCGAGTTGGACGACGGCCCAACTGCCCCGGCCAAGGTGAGGCTGGTTGAAGAACGATCCGGCTCAACTTGCCTTGAGTTTACCCTGAGAGAGGGGCGCAAACGGCAGATCCGCCGCATGTGCGACAAAGTGGGACATGCGGTCCTTAAGCTTTGTCGGATTCGACTTGGACCGATTCAGCTAGGTTCACTTCCGCCGGGTAAGTGGCGGAAGCTCAAAACCGCGGAGATCCGGGCGCTTAAGAAGGCCGTTGACTTGGATTGAACCTTCCTTTACAGCCATATGGCTTTATGCTACACTATAGGCAAATTTCCTCACACTTGGGAGGCGCTGTCATGTCAGGGGTTCGAGGCATCAGGGGGGCAATCACTGTTCAGGAAAACTCAGAGGAACAGATCCTGGCGGCAACAGAAACCTTACTGCGAGAGATCCTCAGGGCCAATGACCTCTCGCCGGAGGATATTGCCAGCATCATCTTCACCGTCACCGATGATCTTAACGCAGCATTTCCGGCTAAGGCTGCTCGACAGCTTGGCCTTCTCCAGCCGGCTTTGCTCTGTGCCCGGGAGATACCGGTGCCCGGCGCCTTGCCCCGCTGCATTCGGATGCTGCTCCATGTTAACACGCCGCGGACCCAAAAGGAGATTCGGCATATTTACCTCGGCGAGGCTGGTTCTTTGCGGCCTGATTTAGATTAGCTTCGCCTGCATTGTCATGGAAAGGGGGTAGGTGCCGCCCGGGGCACCGATTGCGATGAAGCTGCCGGAAATAAGAACGACCATTCTACGCATCAAGCCTTATGTTCCCGGGAAGCCCATCGAAGAGGTACAAAGGGAATTGGGAATCGAAGATGTAATCAAGCTTGCCTCCAATGAGAATCCCTTGGGGCCAAGCCCTAAAGGAATGGAGGCCCTGCAGGAAGCGGCAGGGCGCATCCATATCTACCCCGACAGCAACTGCTACTACTTGAAGGAAGCTCTAGCGAAGCACTTAAGTGTGGCTCCGGAGCAGCTTATCATCGGCAATGGCTCCGATGAGATACTGAAAATGCTGGGAGAGGCCTTCTTGACTCCGGAGGATGAAGTCGTTCTCTCAGAGCATACCTTTAGTGTTTATCAGTTCGTTGCTAGGCTCATGGGCGCTGGGGAGGTAGTGGTGCCCATGAAGGACTACACCGTTGATTTGGAAGCGATGGCTAAAGCTGTAGGCCCAAAGACCAAGATGGTCTTCATCTGCAATCCTAACAATCCCACCGGGACTTTCGTGGGGGCAGATGAACTGGATCGGTTCTTGGATGCAGTCCCACCTGGCGTGCTAGTGGTGATGGATGAGGCTTATTACGAATATGTCGATGACCCATCATACCCGGATACGGTGGCCATGCTCCCGTCGAGGAAGAACTTGGTGATTCTGCGCACCTTTTCTAAGATTTACGGCCTTGCCGGTCTGCGGGTTGGTTACGGCATCGGCAACCCAGAGGTGATCGCCGCGATCAACAGGGTGCGGGAGCCGTTCAATGTGAATTCCCTAGCGCAAGCTGCGGCCGTCGCCGCCCTAGCCGATGAAGAGTTCCTGCAGCAATCCCGCGCCGTCAACCGCGCGGGGAAGGAGTTCTTGTACCAAGAGTTTGAGCGTCTTGGGCTTTCCTTTCTTCCCAGTCAAAGCAACTTCATTTTGGTCGATGTGGGCATGGACTCCCAACAGCTCATGGGGGCAATGCTACAAAGGGGCGTCATCATCAGGGCGGCGGATTCATTTGGCCTTCCCGGGTTTATCCGGGTGACTATTGGCCGGGAGCAGGATAACCGGCGTTTCATCGATGCTCTGATTGATGTACTGGAAAAAGAAGGTGGTGTCAGGCTATGATCGTCGTAATGGAGCGGGGCGCATCGGACAGGCAAGTCGATGAAGTTGTTAAACGGTTGAAGGAGTTTGGCTTTGACATCCATCTATCTCGGGGTGTGGAGCGCACCATCATCGGAGCGATCGGTGAGAAAAAAAGCATGGCGGTCAGCTCCCTGGAAGTCATGGATGGGGTCGAAAGGATCGTGCCCATCCTCCAGCCTTTTAAGCTCGCGGGCAGGGAGTTCAAACCAGAAAAAACGGTCGTCCGCGTGGGCGGGGTGGAATTCGGGGGAAACAGGGTCCCGGTGATAGCCGGGCCCTGCGCAGTGGAAAGTGAAGAACAGCTCCTGGAGGCTGCCCGGGCGGTAAAGGAAGCCGGGGCTTCTGTTTTGCGGGGAGGTGCCTACAAGCCGCGGACATCCCCTTATTCCTTCCAAGGGTTGGAAGAGACTGGCCTAGCTCTCCTCGCAGAGGCGCGGCGCATGACCGGGCTGCCCGTTGTGACCGAGGTAGTCAATCCAAGGGATGTGGAGCTGGTCAGCCGGTATGTGGACATGCTGCAGGTGGGGGCCCGCAACATGCAGAATTTTGTTCTGCTGCGCGAGGTGGGCCGGGCGAAAAAGCCAGTGCTGCTCAAGCGGGGCTTGGCAGCCACCATCGCCGAATGGTTGATGGCGGCCGAATACATCGTTTCCGCGGGCAATTATGATGTGATTTTGTGTGAAAGGGGCATTCGCACTTACGAAACGTCAACGCGCAATACCCTTGATTTGAGTGCTGTCGCCGAAGTGCAGCGGATTTCCCACCTGCCCGTGCTGGTCGATCCGAGCCATTCCACGGGCAAGTGGCGCCTGGTCGGCCCGATGAGCAAAGCGGCGATTGCCGCAGGGGCCGACGGGTTGATCATCGAGGTCCATCCCAATCCAGAGCTAGCCCTATCCGATGGGCCCCAATCCCTCAAACCGGAGAAGTTTGCCCAGTTGATGGGCGAGCTGGCCGCGGTAGCGGAAGCGGTAGGGCGATGTCTATGAAGAGGCTGTGCGAACGGCTGGCTATCGTGGGGCTCGGACTAATCGGTGGATCCTTTGGTATGGCCCTGCGTCGAGCCGAGGTTGTAGGTGAGATCACCGGCATCGACACGGACCCCAACACCCGGGAGGATGCAGTCCGCATGGGGGCTGTCCATCGCGCCACCGGTGATTTGGCCGCGGGGGTCAGGCAGGCAGAGGTAGTGGTCATCGCCACCCCTGTCGGTCAGATCCCTCTCGTCTTGCAGGCGATGGCCGACCATCTTGCCCCCGGGACTTTGGTGACCGATGTGGGCAGCAGCAAAGGTTCAGTGTTTTTGGCTGCCAGCGAGACTTTGCCTCCCGGGGTAGTGTTCATCGGCGGACACCCCATGGCCGGGTCGGAGCGGGGGGGCATCGCCGCCGCCGATCCCTACCTTTTCGAGAATGCTTTTTATGTGCTCACGCCCACTCCAGAGCAAGAGGAGCACTTTCTCACCCGAAGGCTCCTGGAGCTGGTCAAAGCCACTGGGGCGAGGCCCGTCTTCATGGACCCTTGGGAACACGATCGGGTCGTCGCCGCCGTGAGCCATTTGCCCCACATGGTAGCGTCTGCCTTGGTGAACACCCTCGCCCAGGTCGCCTCCAGTGAGGTCTACTTTTCCCTGGCTGCCGGGGGATTTCGGGATACGACGAGGATCGCTGGGGGGGACCCGTTCCTTTGGCGGGACATTTTCGTGAGCAACAAGGAGAGGGTTCTAGAGATGATCGATGCCTTCCAGACAGCACTGGGCTCCATGAGGGATATGTTGGCCGGCGGCCAAGAGGCGGAGCTAGTTGCTGCCCTGGATAGGGCCCGCAAAGTGCGACAGGAGATACCGGCGAAGGTGAAAGGGATGCTGGCTCCCTTGTATGAGCTGGTGGTCGTCTTGGCCGATGAGCCGGGGGCCATCGGC
>JAAYLE010000015.1 GCA_012522085.1 Bacillota bacterium
CAGTCAGTGCTACTGCCGGACAAGGTTGACTTCGCCCTTTTCTTCCGCTTTCCTTCTTTCCCGGGAGAAAAAAATGAGGCCGATGCGGCCTCCAATGAACGCCCGGGGAAGGCTAGATGATCCACTTCCGCCTGATATTGCCTAAGCTCTTCAGGAAAAGCCCGCTGCAAAACGCGCCGAGGATGAGAAAGCTGAGCCCATAGGCCATTGTGTTTGCCCCGCTCACCGCCCCCCGGAGGATGTCCACACCATAAGTCATGGGCAAGATGTAAGATAAGGGCCTCAGGATGAGGGGCAGCTTTTCGATGGGGAAGAAGAACCCGCAGAGGAAGAGCATCGGGAAGCGGAAGAAATTGGAGAGGGTTTGGGCCTCGAAGACTTCCTGGACGGCCACGGCGACGAACAGCCCGAGAAAGGCCGAGACAACCGCGATCATCACCAGTCCAAGGAAGAAGATGGTCGGATTCAGCCCCGACAGATCCGCCGCAAAGCTGGCCAGGATGAGGGGCACAAATCCGTTGGCGATGCCAAATAGGATGGCTCCTGCCGTTTTGGCGAGCATCAACAGTTCCAGGGAGATGGGTGCGAGGAGGAGCCGCTCAAAGGTGCGATTTCTCTTTTCAAAGGTGATGGTCACCGCCAACATGGAGGTGGTGCCAAAAAGGACAGACAGGGCGGTCACGCCAGGCAGGATTTCCGGGATGCTCTCTAGCCCCACGCCCGACCTGATGAAAAACATGCCGGTCCAAGACAAGGGAAAGATCAGTCCCCAGCTGATGTTGGGGGGCTTTAGATAATAGGTGCGGATGTCCTTGATGAAGATGTTCCAAAAAGCAATCCAGCCCTTCATGCTCCCCCTCCTTGCTTACCCATGCTTTCACCCTTGATCCCGGTGATGTTGACGAAGACGTCCTCCAAGGATGGTTGCAGCCTCCTGGCCTCAAGGACCTGGGCCCCCTGCTCCTCGAGGAAGCGGACCAGCACCCCCACATGGATGGGCTCATCCGATTCGACCCGGACGCCTCCCGGCAGCAAACTTGCAGCCCTCAGTCCCGGGAAGGCCTTGCTCAGGTCTTCCCCGTCAAAGGTATTGGCCCACGATATCTCCACCATATGTTTGCCCTGCACAGGCATCAGGAGATTCTCGGTAGTGTCGGTACGGACAATGCGCCCCGCGACGATGAAGGCGATCCGCTGACAGAGCCTTTCTGCCTCTTCGATGTAATGGGTGGTGAGGAAGATAGTGGTTCCACGGCGGTGCAAATCGGCGATGAGCTGGCGGATCTGCCGTGCGCTTAGGACGTCGATGCCCGTTGTTGGCTCATCTAGGAAGAGGATGGCCGGCTCGTGGATGATCCCGGCGGCGATGGCCAGCTTTCGTTTCATTCCTTTGGAATAAGAGCCGAACTTGCGGTTGCCAGCCGCCGCAAGGCCGAAGGACTCTAGGAGCTCACGGGCCCGGGCCTCCCGCCGGGCCCTTTCCATCCCGTAAAGGGCGGCACAGAAGCAAAGATTCTCAAACCCGGTCAGCTCCGGATAGAGATTGCTTTCATCGGGGACAACTCCAATTAGATGCTGGGCAGCCTTGGGATCGCGGCTGCAGTCGATGCCGGCGATAGCGAGAGTCCCTTCGTCGGGCCTGGCAAGCCCGGTGAGCATCTTGATGGTGGTGGTCTTGCCCGCACCGTTCGGGCCGAGGAAGCCAAACAGCTCCCCTTCTTGGACGCTGAAGGAGATGCCGGCCACCGCTTCCACCTCGCCAAATCGCTTCCGCAAATCCTCGGCCTGGATGATGGCTGTCATCTATCCGCCCCCCTTGTTTGGCCTTTTGCCCACATTCAGCCTAATGTTTCTGGGAGCATATGTCAAGAATAGAAAAAACCACCGACCGCGTCGGTGGGAAGATTGGCATGGTACCCCCAAGGGGATTCGAACCCCTGCCTTCGCCGTGAAAGGGCGGTATCCTAGGCCACTAGACGATGGGGGCATGGTGAGTCATGGAGGATTCGAACCTCCGACACCCGGATTAAAAGTCC
>JAAYLE010000138.1 GCA_012522085.1 Bacillota bacterium
ATATGGGGCGATCCTGCAGGAACTTAATCTTACAGGGGCTCAATGAGCCCCTGTTCGCGGGAGGCGGGAATATGTTGACACAAGCGGCGGTAGCTTTCGGCAACATTTTTGCCTGGCCCAATTTTGCCTTTCTGGCCTTGGGTACTTTTGTGGGAATCGTGGTTGGCTGCCTGCCTGGCCTTACGGCCACCATGGCCCTGGCCCTATTGGTCCCTATCACTTTCACCATGCCGCCCGTGCAGGGCCTCATCATGCTCGGCGGCCTTTACGTCGGCGCCATGTATGGGGATGCCATCCCGGCCACTTTGATCAATACCCCTGGTACGCCCTCGGCTATTGCCACCACCTTCGACGGATTCCCCTTAGCAAGAAAGGGAATGGCCCAGCACTCGCTAGTGGCAGCCGCATTCAGCTCGATGATCGGCGGGCTAGTCGGCACGGTGATGCTCCTTTTTCTCTCTCCTCCTCTGGCCAAAATTGCTATCCAGTTCGGCCCCGCCGAGTATTTTTGGATGGCCATTTTTGGACTGACCATCATCGCCACTTTGTCGACCGAGTCCATCCTCAAGGGTCTCATCGGAGGTGCCCTGGGATTGCTGCTAAGTACCGTAGGCATCTCACCCATCGCCGGCGATGTACGGTTTACTTTTGGCCTTTCTTCCCTGCAGGGCGGCATCGACTTGATCGTTGCTTTGATCGGCTTCTTCTCATTGCCTCAAGTCCTGGAGATGGTTGAGCAATGCCGCCTCCAGGAGCACATCGGGGCCTTCGCCCCAAGACCGGGAGTCAATGTGCAGGTAATCAAGGAGCTGATTCGAAAACCCGGGCTCCTTCTCCGATCTAGCCTGGTGGGCACTATCATTGGCATCATCCCCGGTGCCGGGGGCAACATCGCGGGCCTTGTCTCCTACAACGAAGCCGTCCGTTGGTCCAGCAATCCCGAACAGTTCGGCCGGGGCACTATTGATGGGGTGGCCGCTTCCGAGGCTGCCAACAGTGCCGTTGTACCCGGCGCCCTGACGCCTCTGTTAACCTTAGGCATCCCTGGTTCGCCTGCGGCGGCTGTGATCTTGGGCACCCTGCTTCTCCATGGCCTAAGACCCGGTCCCGAGCTTTACACCGAGTTTGGTGAAATAACCTACGCCCTCATTTTCTCCTTGATGGTCAGCTCAGGGGTGATGTTCATCATGGGGCTCTGGGGCTCCCAGTGGTTCGCCCGGATGATCAATTTCCCGGTCAGCTTCCTAGCGCCCATGATCACCTTCTTAAGCATCATCGGCTCCTACGCGATCCGCAACAATTACCTTGATGTAGCCGCTATGTTTGGCTTTGGCTTTCTTGGCTATGGGAGCCGAAAGCTCGGTTTTCACCCCGGCCCTATCGTGTTGGGACTAATCCTTGGTCCCATGGCCGAGCAAGGACTAGTACAGGGTATGATCATCGGCCGGGCCTCCGGCTCCATCATCAATTACTTCTTCTGCCGTCCTTTGTCGACGGTCTTCATTGGGCTGTCGATCATATCAGCCCTTTGGCCCTTACTGGCCAAGTCCTACCGTCGCCAAATCAAAAGGGGGTAAAGCTCATGTTCAACTCCGACCTTGCCGCCGCATCCCTGGTTCTTGGCATATCCGCCGTCGCCTGGACCCGAGCCATCCATTTCAGTCCGATGGGAGGAATATTCGTTCGGTTCGTCTTGGGCATCTTGACTCTGCTTGGGCTAATACTACTTCTCAAGAGCCGCTGGTCTCCCGAGAAGGTCCGTGTCAAGGGGGCGGGAGACTACGGTCTCGTCTTGTTTATGGGCGTGGCCATGGCCTGTTATCTTGCCTTGATCCCCTATTTGGGCTTTCTCTTGGCGAGCATCTTGTTTTTTAGCTTCACCTCCTGGCTGCTGGACCGTCAGGTCCATGCCAAGCAGCGTTTCCTTCGCTCCTGCGGTGCGGGGATTGGACTTACGCTTCTCTTCTTCTTCGCTTTTAAGTACGCCCTATCTGTACCCTTGCCATCGGGAGTTCTTTGGGGGTAAAGCAAAAAAAGGACTTGTTCTGAAAACGTGGAATAGGGTGAATATGATTATGAAAGGAGGTGTTTTCTTAGGGTCGGGAAGATGAGGAGGCACGCCCGCAGATAAAGGAAGGGAGTGAAAATAGGTGAAGCTGCATACCAAGATTTTTATCGGCCTTGTCGGCGGCATTGTGGCTGGGGCGCTGTTGGGTCCTGCAACCAAGAGCATCGCTCCGGTCGGCACCTTGTTCCTAAACTTGATCCGGATGATCATTATCCCCTTGGTTTTTTCCTCGTTAGTTGTGGGAGCGGCCAACATCGGTGATATTCGGTCCCTGGGGCGCATCGGCGGCAAGACGTTGGTCTTTTACCTAGCGACAACCGGCCTTGCAGTTATCATCGGACTCCTCCTCGCAAA
>JAAYLE010000016.1 GCA_012522085.1 Bacillota bacterium
GTCCATGGATCGGAGGAGGTTGTTCCCTGGAGAAAAACTGACCTTGACGGCCCAAGTGGAGAATCGCAAGGCCCTGCCCGTCTGGACCAAAGTGAGGATCCCCCTCCCTTCGCCTTTTGGCCAGGGGATCCTCGAGGAGAGCCGGGGCCTGTTTTGGTTCCAAAAGGTCGCCTGGGAATGGACCCTAACCGCTCCCTGCCGGGGCTGCCATCAAATCGGCCCGTTGTTGCTGGGGGCAGGGGACCTGCTTGGGTTCTTCCACCGGTGGCGCGAAGGTTTGCCAGGTTGCCATCTAATAGTCTACCCCCGCCTGATCCCCATCGACGATTTTCCTGCTCCCTTACGGGAGCTCCTTGGCACTAAGGGTGCGAGAGGGCCCGTCCCCGATCCGACAAGCCTCATGGGGACTAGGGACTACCAACACTCCCGCCCCGCCCGGTACATCCATTGGAAGGCAAGCGCCCGCCATAACCGGCTCCAGGAAAAGATCTGCGAACCTACGGTCCAGATGAAGGTCATGCTGCTGCTAGATGTGGAGGGCTTCGATCCAGACGGCTTCGAGGCGATGCTCGAGGTAGTCGCATCGATAGCGGTCCGCCTCGACGGGGAGGGCATTCCTTTAGGGTTTGTCACCAACGGCGCCTTAGCCGGCGATGGCCGCGGGATCCTTCCCATCGGCAGGGATTCCACCCCGGCCATCTTAGAAGCGCTGGCTAGGCTGGAAAACAAGCCAATTGGGTCCTCATGGGATTGCTTGACAAGGTGCGGCCCGTTGCCCTGGGGCACCACCATCATCTATTTTGCCCACCGGCTAGACGGGATGCCCAAGACCCCCATTGCGGCCATCGTCCAAGAACCAGGGGAAGGCCCACTCCCGAGCATGGTGTTCAATCTAGATGAGGTCAGAGGAGGGGGCTGCCGATGAACAGAGGAGCTGTGCTGGCCATCGCGGCCGGCGGGATGGAAATTGCCTGGCTGTATGCCCTCGCCGATTTCTTTTGCAGCCTCGTCATGCCCCAGCCCTTCCCCATCGGAGGAGCAATCCTAACCTTTACTTTGGGCTTTTTGATCGCCAGGCTCGCTAAGGATCGGGGATGGCGGGTGATCTATATACTCCTCCTGCATCTAGGGGGCTTCAGCCTGATTGTCCTTAGCCTCATCAGCCGCCTGGATCTCCTCCGGCCGACCGGGGGGCGGGAGCAGTTCGCCCTGGGGCTGGTCGTTTTGTGGTCCTCCCTGTTTTGGCTGGGGGGAGGGGCCCTTGCCCGGCGAGGGTTTTCCCATCGGGCCGTTTGCTCCCGATTCGATGCGGGGATCGGTGCTTTTGTACTGTTTTTCCTGCTTGGCATCGGGATCGAGCAGCCCCAGTTAGCAGGGTATCTCTCGGTGTTTTCTTTCTTTTTCTTCAGCATCCTGGCCCTAGCCCTGGCCCGGGACCAAGGCGGGGGACGCCGGGAATATCTCCTCGGCTACCAAGGGATAGGCCTCATCCTGACTTTTATTGCCTTCCTGCTCTTGCTCGGCGCGGGCCTCATCTTTCTGCTCTTCCCCTACTTGACTAAGGCGGCCGCGGCAGCCTACGGGCTCATGCGGGGGGCAGCCGCTCCCTTATTACCCATCCTGATCAGGATCCTGCGCTTTTTCTTCCGCTTCGGGGCCAGTACCCCCGGGGGAGATGCCGTTCCTCCAGCAACTGCAGAAGAGATCCTCCCACCACCCGAGCCTAGCGGGTGGATGGCAATCATCGAGCGCATCATGGGCTGGGGCCTCTTAGGCGCGACCGCTGCAGCCGGCCTAATCCTTTTGGCCTGGGGCATCTGGCGGCTCATCCAGTGGCTGGCATCATCAACGGAGGGCGGCGGCCAGCCGATCGACATCGGCAGATACCTAAAAAGCCTTTGGCTTGCCCTTTGGGAACGATGCCGGAAGATATGGCGCCGACCCGAGTATCTCAGTCCAACGGCCGGGCTTTACGCCAGGCTGCTGGCCTGGGGTCGAAGGCGAGGTCTTCCTCCCCTGCCCGGGGAAACGCCGCGGGAATATGGGGGGCGGCTGGGAGAGTACTATCCTCAGCTTAAAGGGGATTTCGAACAGATTGTGGAGAGCTTCAACGCGGAGACCTATGGGGAGCTGATCCTGCCGGAGGAGCAGGTAGCCTCCGCCCGCAGGGCTTGGCGCAGGCTGTCCAGCCCCTTTGCCCGACTGCCTTTTCGACGAAAATAAAGAAGGGGCCAACGGCCCCCTCGTCATGCTTTAACTTCGACCCCGGGGAGTTCGATCCAATCCAGCTCCAGCTCGGCCAGGCGTGCCTTGGTCGGCACTCCCGTCTCCGGATCCCAGCCGACCATGCCGTAGTAGCAGCTGAGCATCTCCTGGAACACGTCCCGATCGACGCCGACGCCCTCTAAGGCGCCGCCCTCCAAGGGGCCAAAAATCCGATCGGGCAAGGTGTCATCGTCCCTGGTGAAGCCCTCCCGGACATTGAAGCAGCGGGCCATAGTATCTGCCCTTTCCGCCACCTTCATGAGCTCCCACAGGCTCGTCTTCCAGCCAGTGGCCGCCTCGAGAGCCTCGATCAGCTTCTCAAAGGTCAAAGTGTAAACCGGGGCGGCGACAAAGGTGCATACGCCCAGGGAGTTGTATAGGCTCCAGATTTTCTGTAGGTACACAAACTGGCGCACCTTGCGGTGGGAAAGATCGAAAGCTTCAACAGGCTCGATGAAGCCCAGGGGAGCCACCCTCTCCATGGCCGGACTGCGGGAGGCAAAGTCCCCATCGTGGGGATTTTCCATATGGTCGGCGCCGGTGGGCGACACCGCGTAGGCCAGGATCAGAGTCTTCTTGCCCCGGGGCTCATGCATGGGCAGCTCTTGCTTCTTCACATGCATGGCGAATTTCTCGGCGCCCTTGCCGATCTTCTCCGCGGCCCTAGCCACCCCCTCCGCCAGGATGTCGCCGAGGCCTTTCCGGAAGGCAATCTGTTCGATCATGGCCAGCATGGCATCCGCGTTGCCAAACCGCAGATCGATGCCCCCTGTATCCTCTTTGGTGAGGAGGCCTTCTTCGTAGCACTCCATCGCGAAGGCGATGGCCACACCGGTAGAAATCGTGTCGATGCCGTACTTGTTGCATAGCTCGCTGCCCTTGGCGATGGCCGGCAAGTCACCGATGCAGCACAAGCAACCCAACGAGCCGATGGTCTCGTATTCGGGCCCGCCATAGTAGGGATCCACATCATACTCACCCTTGACATCGACGACCCGCTTGCAGCGGACCGGACAAGCATAGCAGCCTTCTCGTTCGATTAGGATCGTATCGACCATGGCCTGACCGGAAATCTTGTCGGCATGCTCGAAGGTTCCCGTCCGGAAGTTCTTGGTAGGCAGGATGCCGCCGGCATTCATATTCAGAACGCCATTGCTTGTGCCAAGGTTGTGCATGATCACCTGGCGGGGGTTGTCGCGCCAGTTCTGGGCAAACCAGCGGGTGACGTTCCGGACGCCCTCTTCATCATGGAGAGGCAGCTTTTGGGTGCCCCGGACGGCAACGGCCCGCAGATTCTTAGAGCCCATGACAGCACCCAGGCCCGTCCGCCCGTTAGCGTGCTTCACGTTATTGAGGATGCAGGCGTACCGGACCAAGTTTTCACCGCCAGGACCGGTCTGGGCAATTCTGATCCTCTTATCGCCCAGTTCGTTCCGGATGATTTGTTCCGCCTCGCCGGTAGTCTTGCCCCAGATGTGGCTGGCATCTCTGATTTCGCACTCGCCGTCTTTGATCCACAAATAGACTGGCTTGGGGGATTTTCCTTTAATAATGATGCCGTCAAAGCCGGCCCATTTCAGTTCGGGACCCCAAAAGCCACCGGCCTCCGACTCGGCAAAACCTTCGGTCAAAGGTGATTTGGCCGCGACGGTATAGCGGCTGAACCCCGGAATCGGGGTGCCGGTCAAGATGGAACACATAAACACCAGTACGTTGTCCGGCCCCAAAGGATCGACGCCCGGAGGCATTTCCTTCAACAGAAAGTACGTAGCTAAGGCCCCTCCACCTAGGTACCTGCGGTAAAGTACCGGATCAAGTTCTTCAACGGAAGTCGTCCCGTCAGTCAAATTCACCCTAAGAATCTTGCCAGTAAAGCCTTGAGCCAAAAAGATCCCTCCTTTTCGAATAGTCCCCTGGTAAAGAACCCCGTTTTGGCCCACTAACCAGCGAATTTGTGCTGCTGTTATCTACAATACGGGACGGGAGCTCAGAATTCCTTCCTTAAAGGGCAAAACAACCTCCCGTCGAAGTCTCCCAAAAAAGACACGATTCTCCCTCGCGTGTGGGCCTTACCTTTCCTCCACATCTTCGAGGACGACAGCAGTGCCGTAGGCCAGAATCTCCGCGGCGCCGCTCATCACATGGGCGGTGGCGAATCGTACGCCGACAACGCCATTGGCGCCGAGAGCCCTTGCTTGCGCCGCCATCCGTTGGAGGGCCTCCTCCCGGGAGCCTTGGAGGAGCTCCGAGTAGGCCTTGACTTCACCTCCGATGATGTTCTTGAGGAAGGCCAAGATATCTTGGCCCAGGTGCCTAGCCCGCACCGTACTGCCCCGAACCATTCCCAAGGTTTGGACAATCTTCTTGCCGGCGACCGATTCCGATGTGACGATCAACACATCACCGCTGGCTGACTCCCTCACGACCTATCACTCCCCAGCAGTATAGTTCAGCCAAGCCATCCACATTGGGGCTGCCGCCGTCTCCCCGCAAAAGCCAATCGAGGGCAACGCTGTCTAGCATGCCGAGCAAAGCCAGGGCCCCTTGCCGGCGGTCGATGGGCCGAATCTGGCCGGACTCGACTCCCCGGTCGATTAGTTCTACTAAGAGGGCTAGAATATCCTCTCGACTTTTGCGGACGCCGGCGCCTAGGTCACCTTTAAACTCTTCCAAGATCTGAAAAAACTCTTTCTTATCCCGGCAAAAATCCCGATGGGCCTTAATCACTGCCTCCACTTGACCGGGGAAATCATCATCGGCAGCGATCACCTCACGGAGGGTTCGGCGCATTTCCTCAAACCTGTGCTTCAAGACCGACAGGAAAAGCTCCCGCTTGCTGGCGAAGTAAAGATAAAGGGTGCCTTTCGCAAGTCCGGCCCGAGCAGCGATGTCATCCATGGTGGCGCCGTGAAACCCCTGTTCGGCAAAAACGGCCTGTGCAGCGGCGAGGATCTCCTGTTGCCGCTGGATCCTGGTCGATGTCACCCTCCGTTCACCTCCATCAAAGCTCCCGTGCGAAGGAAGAGCCGTAGACACCTTTCAGGTAGGCCGCCCTGGCTACGTGAAGATCGTAGAGGGCGACGGCCACATCGCTCTCGGCGCCTAGGACCGCGAGCTCCAACTGGGCCACATCAAAGTCGGTGGCTAGTTGGACCTCCCGGAGCTTCTGGGTAGCCCGCAGCCGCTCTTTCATTTCCTCAAGACGGCCCCGGGCAAGCTCCAAGCGCGCCCTGTTTCGCTCCCAAGCCAAATGCAGGCTGCTCAGCTCGAGTTCGAGCCGGGTCTCCAGCTGTTCCACCGCCAGCCGCGCTAGCTTAACCCCTTCCCGGGCCTTCTCCTGCTTCAGTTTGCTCGCCTGCCCGTCAACAATGGGCCACTGGACTTGCAGTCCGGCCAGGTAGCTCTCCCCCTCAGAGCCGCCTAGTTCTA
>JAAYLE010000139.1 GCA_012522085.1 Bacillota bacterium
TGCGGTTTCATCGGGAAAAGGGGGCCTTGGCCACGCTGGTGTTGACCAAAGTAGAGACTCCCCTGGAGTACGGGGTGGTCATCACCGATGGAGACGGCCGCATCCGGCAGTTCCTCGAGAAGCCCAGCTGGGGCGAGGTTTTCAGTGATACGGTCAACACGGGGATCTATGTTCTCGAGCCGGAGATCTTCGACGACATCCCACCAGGGGAAGAATTCGACTTCAGCAAGAACCTCTTTCCCCTGCTCCTGGAGAAGGGGGCTCCCCTGTATGGTTATGTGGCGCCGGGGTACTGGTCCGACATCGGCAACCTGGAGCAATACCGCCAGGCCCATTACGATTTGCTCGCGGGGAAAATCAACCTCCCCCTCCCGGGGGAGGAAATAGAGCCCGGGATCAGAGTGGAGGAAGGGGCCTTGCTCCATCCGGAGGCCAAGCTGCAGGCGCCCGTGCTCATTGGCCAATACTGTCGGGTGGGAGCTGGAGCCTACGTTGAAGGCTCCGTCCTGGGGTCGAACTGCGTCCTGATGCCGACGGGAAGCATCAAGCGCTCCATCCTATGGGACAACGCTTACCTGGGCCAGCGGGTGGAAGTGCGGGGCGCCATCCTGGGCGACCATGTTCGTCTGAAAGACCGGGCGGCCATTTTCGAGGGAGCCGTGGTGGGCGACAACTGTTCCATCGGTCAAGGGGCGACTATTCGTCCCAACACTAAGCTTTGGCCCGGCAAGTCCGTTGACAGCGGGGTGACTGTGGCGGACAATCTCGTCTGGGGCAGTCGCTGGTCCCGGTCGATTTTCGGCTCCAATGGAGTTAGCGGTTTGGTCAATGTGGAACTGACGGCGGAGCTGGCCAGTAAACTTGGGGCGGCCCTTGGGTCCACCTTGCCTCCCAAAGCCCAAGCCGTGGTGGGAGCTGACAATTACCGGCCAAGTCGGATGCTCAAGCGGGCCTTGATTGCAGGGCTGCTGTCTGCGGGCGTGGACGTGTTCGATCTGGGCAGCGTGACTACGCCCGTCGCCCGCCATGCGGTGGTGGCCGGCGGTGCGAAGGCGGGGGTCCACGTCCATCTGGCCGCGAGTGACCCGCGCATTGCGGTCTTCAAGTTTTTCGACGAGCGCGGGCTAACCTTCGATAAGGGCAGGGAGCGGAAAGTGGAGAATGCCTTCTTCTGTGAAGACTTCCGTCGGGCTGCGGCGGAGGAGATTGGAACCCTAGCCTTCCTGCCGCGAATTATCGAACACTATGTGGATGAGGTAATGGAGCTCCTTGACAGCGAGGGGATCAGACAGAAGCGTTTTCGCATCGTTGTGGATTATGATGCCGCCACCCTGTCGCTGCTTTTGCCGTTGTTCCTAGAGCGCTTGGGCTGCATCCCCTGCGTGATGGAGGAGGATGAACAGCCGAGGGACGATTGGCGAAGGGCCCAAGGGTTTTTGGCCAACGTCCAGCGTCTGGCCGAGCGGGTGGTCCAAGAAGGAGCGGACCTTGGCCTGGCCGTTGACAACAGCGGGGAGCGCTTGGTCCTCGTCGACGAGCAGGGAAACATCCTCAGCGACGACCTTTTCTTGGCCGTCATTTCCCTTCTCGCTTTCAAAGACGGCGGCTCAAGGACTATGGCGGTGCCAGTTACCGCATCGGGGGCCATCGAACAATTGGCCGCCCGCTACAAGGGCAAGGTCATTAGGACCCAAGCCAATCCCCGGTCCATCATGGAGAAGGCCATCGAGGCGCGGATCTTCCTTGGACGTAAAGGTCTTCCCCACTTCCTGCCAGTCTTCGATGCCCTAGTTTCCCTAGGCAAGATATTGGAGATGATGAGCCGGGAAGGAAGGTCCCTCTCAGAGCTCGTTCGCCAAGTTCCTGAGTTCTACATGAGGCAAGAAGCCGTGAATTGCCCCTGGGAAGCCAAGGGCCGGGTGATGCGTCGGCTCATCGAAGATAGCGCCCAGCAAGGAAGGGTTGAGCTCATCGATGGGGTGAAGGTCTATCACCAAACCGGCTGGACGTTGGTTCTGCCCGATTCGGAAGAACCGGTCGTTCGCATCTACAGTGAAGGGTCTAGTCCCGAGGAGGCCGATGCCCTGCTCCAGGCTTGCATGAGCAGGATTGAAGCCATGGGGCTGAGTTGAAGGGGGCCTGCCGGCCTCCTTCACCATCGCTCTTTTCCCCATCAGTTCCTCGATTAGCAATTGTGTCTGCCCATCAGAGTCCCACCTCTTTACAATGACCCCGAGGGCAAAGATCTAACCTCTCCCGACGGAAAATTACTTTGCCCTTGTGCTAGCTAGCGCAAGGGCTTCCGTCATTATGTGACAGAGGCGAAGGCGGGCAAATTTGGCGGTGAGGAAGGAAACGAGGGAAAAATCCAGAATTATATGCGTACAACGCACAACGGACAACATAGGCCACAAAGCTGACGTTGGTTGCAGTTGGTGCGTATCGACCCGTCGAGAAAAGCCAAAAGCGAAAGGGGATGGAAGAAGTGAGAAAATGGTGGGTATTTTTGGGTGTCCTGTTGTTGGTTGCCGGTCTGACTGTCAACTCGTACGCGGCGGAGTACGTCATTAAGTATGCCCACGGCGATCCCCCCGATCCGATCAAGGGCCCGGCTCACGGTGATGCGTTGATCTTCAAGTACTATGCCGAAGAGCGCTCTGGCGGGCGGATCGAGGTGGAAATCTATCCATCTAGTGAGCTTGGCTCGGAGCGGGAACTGCTCGAAGGCGTACAGCTGGGAAGCATCGAGATGTGCAACGTGAGTGAGGGTTCGGTAGCGGGCTTTTTCCCAGAGATCATGTGCCTGGCCGTGCCTTACATGTTCCGGTCAGAACATATCGCCTGGGAAGTCCTCGATGGCCCCGTCGTTGCCGAACTCATGGAAGAGATGAGAAGGCAGTCGGGCATTCGCTGCCTCAAGGTGAGCGAAAACGGCTTCCGGAACTTCACTAATACCGTCCGGCCGATTAAGAAGCCAGAGGATATGGTGGGTCTGAAATTCCGCACCATGGAGCACCCGGCCCATATGAAGATGGTGGAGTCCATGGGCGCATCGCCAACGCCCATCGCTTGGGGCGAGCTTTACACCGCTTTGCAGATGGGAGTTGTTGACGGTCAGGAGAACCCCGTCTGCTTGATCGAGGTCATGAAATTCTACGAAGTCCAAAAGTACCTGACCATGGATGGCCACATCTATTCCATCGACTTCACCTTCATCAATGATGATTTCTTCCAGTCGCTGCCTGAGGACCTCCAGCAGATCGTACTCGACGCGGCGATTATGGCCGGCTTGGTCCATCGGGGCATGCAGATTTGGACCTCGGCCACGGGCGTCGACCGGCTGCGCGAGGAAGGGATGGAGGTCTACTTCCCGACGCCAGAGGAATTGGAGGCGTTCAGGGCTAAGGCGGGTCCCCCTGTTGAGGCCTGGATCCGGGAGCAGATCGGCGATTATTGGGTCGACCAGGTCATTGCCGAAGTTGAACGGGCCGAGGAGAAATACCGGGTTGGTGCCGGCAAGTGGCCCATGTGGTAAGTGAGGGATAGGGCCTGGGCGCTTTGGCGCCCAGGCTTCCTTCGTCCACATCATTAGGAGGGACCTGAGGATGGATAAACTCGATCGGATGCGGGAGCTGTTGACTAAGGTCTGTGAAGTAGGAATCATAATCCTGATGACGATTATGTCTATTGTGGTTTTATACGGTGTACTGGGTCGTTACGTTCTGCACAAGACGGTGGTCTGGACCGAAGAGCTGGCCCGCTACCTGATGATCTGGACGGCTTACATGGGAGCGGGGCTGGCTTTCTACGAAGGGTCCCATGTGGGCGTGACCTTCGTTATTGACAAGCTGCCCTTCAAGGTCAGGAAGTATGTCCTGCTGCTGAATAACTTAGTCATCGGGTGGTTTAACTATTTGATTGTTCGCCATGGCTACGTGATCGTCAAGCGGGTGCACAGGCAGTTGGCTCCGAGTTTGCGTGTGCCCATGTCCTACGCTTATGGCGCAGTATTCGTTGGTGGCATCATTTTCCTTGTGTATCTCATTTATGCATCTATTGAGCTCCTCAGAGCGCGCGAAGAACCGGATAGAATTCAAATCGGGGAGGACGTGTGATGGTAAGGGTCATCGTTCTTACATTCCTTGGGACCTTAATTACCGGGATGCCCATCGCCTTCGTCTTGGGCGTCACCGCAGCGGTGGCCTTGACTTTCTGGGGGAGGACCCCCATGTTGGTCATTGCCCAACGCATGTTCACCGGCATCGATCAATTCCCTTTGATGGCGATTCCCTTTTTTATTCTGGCCGGGGAAATGATGAACACCGGGGGGATCACCCGGGGATTGCTTCGCTTCTCCGACGCCCTGGTCGGCCATATCCGGGGAGGACTGGCCCACGTCAACATCGTGGCTAGCGTTCTTTTTGCCGGCATCACCGGCTCGGCCGTCGCCGACACATCGGCCCTAGGCTCCATTCTGATTCCCGCCATGGTTGAAGAGGGCTATGATGTGGACTTTAGCGCCGCGGTAACGGCAGCCTCATCGGTGGTTGGCCCCATTATCCCCCCCAGCATTCCCGCGGTCATCTACGCGGTGACGGCAGGCATCTCCATCGGTGGCTTGTTCCTTGCCGGTTTTGCACCGGGGATCCTCTTTGGCATCGGCATGATGGTGGTCGCTTACTTCATTTCTAAGAAGCGAGGCTACCCTCGTCGGGAAACCCCGATCACTCTTGGGCAGTTTATCGACACCCTCAAACGGGCCATCCTGGCTCTCGTAATGCCAGCGATCATCCTCGGAGGCGTCTTGAGCGGCGTCTTCACGCCTACGGAAGCAGCTGCCGTGGCGGTGGCTTATGGTCTAGTGGTGGGGCTGTTCATCACCCGGGAATTGAAGCTCCAAGATCTACCGGGGATCATGATCAGGGCCGGCCTGACCACCAGCATGATCCTCCTGGTTGTGGCTTGTGCCAGCATCCTTTCCTGGGTGCTGAGCACCCAGAAGATCCCGGCTCAAATCGCTGCCTTCTTCTTGTCGTTGACCACCAATCCGCTGGTGATGCTATTTATCATCAACATTTTCTTGCTGTTCGTTGGGTGTGTGATGGACACCTCCGCGGCCATCATCATCCTGGTGCCCATCCTATCGCCGATGATGGAGTCGCTCGGCATCCATCCCCTCCACTTTGGCTGCATCATGGTGGTCAATCTCTGCATCGGTTTGGCCACACCGCCGGTTGGACTTTGTTTGTTTGTGGCTTGCGGGATTTCGAAAATCGGTCTAGAAGATATTACTAGAGAAATCTGGCCCTTCATCGTGGTGGAAATCTTGGTGTTGTTTATCATCACCTACTTCCCCGCGATACCTATGTTCCTGCCAAAAGTAATGGGTTTCTATTGATAACCTTGTTTGCAGCTCTCCTGGGAGGAATCGGCGGGCCGGATAATACTCAGCGAAGGAGGCGTAATCGTGAGGAAGGTTCGCTTGGGGATTGTCGGTTGTGGTTTTGTGGCCCATCTGCATATGAACGCCCTTCGGCAGGTAACGGGGGTTGAGGTGGAGGTAGTGGGTGTTGCTTCCCGGACCCCGGAGCGGGCAGAGGCTTTTGCGCGGCAGTATGGGATCGCAAATTACTACACCGACTATCGTTATCTTCTCGAGAATGAAGATATCGATGCAATTGATGTTTGTGTCCCCAACAACCTCCATGAGGAGGTCTGCATCAACGCTGCAGCGGCCAAGAAGCACATTATTTGCGAGAAACCCCTGACAGGGTACTTTGGTCAAGACTTGTCAGGGGAAGTGACGGACATCGGCCACACGGTTCCCAAGAGGCAGATGTACAAAGTGGCCATGGACAGTGCCCGTCGGATCCTCCGGGCTGTTGAGGATAATGGCGTTATCTTAGGTTATGCCGAAGATTACATCTATGCGCCCCCATTGGTGAAAGCCAAAAGGCTGATCGAAGTCAGTGGGGGGACCATCCTCGACATGCGGGCCGAGGAGAGCCACAGCGGCTCCCATGCAGCTTACTCCCGGCAGTGGCGGCTGGCCGGCGGGGGGTCCTTGCTGCGGCTCGGCTCCCATCCCTTGGGGGCAGTGATCCATCTGAAGCACTTCGAAGGAATGCTTAAGGACGGCCAGCCCATCCAGGTCAAATCGGTGACCGCCGAAATGGGGAATTTGACCAAAACGGCCGGCTTCGTTGCCGAGGAGAAAAAATGGATGGTTCATGAATGGCAGGATGTTGAGGACTGGTCGGCAGTCTTCCTGACTTTCACCGACGGCACCAAGGCGACAATTTTCGCCAACGACATCACCCTGGGCGGGGTAGTCAACACCGTCGATATTTATCTGTCCAACAGCATTGTCAAGTGCAAGATGTCCGGCATGGATGCTTGCGAGGTGTATGCCCCGGCTTCAGACGTTTTCGGCGACGAGTATCTGAGGGAAAAACAGGAAACCAAGGCTGGTTGGAGCTTGCCGGCCCCGGATGAGGACTGGATGCGCGGCTATCCCCAGGAGATGCAGGATTTCATGGAGTGCTTCAGCGAAGGACGCGAGCCAATCGCGGGCGGTCAGTTGGGTCTGGAAGTGGTGCAAGTTACCTATGCCAGCTACGTCTCCGCAGAGGAAGGGCGCCGGGTCGAACTTGAGGACCTTGAAGATTAAGGAGGGTGCATAGCAATGCAAGCCGCAGTAAAGGTTGATGAACGCAAGGAATACATCCTTGAGGAACGGCCAATCCCCAAACCGGGACCTGAGCAGGCGGTGGTCAAGGTGATCACCACTGGCATCTGCGGGACCGATGTGGCCATTCGCAGCAATGTCTTCATGGGCAGGCACGGTCCTGTTAAGATGCCCATCGTCCCCGGACACGAATTCTATGGTGAAGTAGTGGAGGTCGGTGCGAAGGTCCGCCACGTCAAAGTGGGCGATCGGGTCACTTGCAGCGCCATCAGGGGATGTGGCGTTTGTTATCCTTGTCAGCTGCGCCTGTTTCACCGCTGTCATTGGTGGGACCATGTGGGGATCGACACCGATGGGTCTTTTGCGGAGTATGTGGCCGTATATGATGAGATCCTGTTCCAGGTGCCCCCTGAGATCCCCCCTGAAGAGGCGGCCATCCTTGAGCCTGTGACTACTGCCGCCCGGGCCATCAGGGTCAATGAGATCAAGCCCGGGAGCTTCATCGTGGTCCTCGGTCCTGGCCCCTTTGGTCTGTTCCTCCTGCAGACAGCTTTGGCTACCGGGCCGAGGAACTTGGTCATGGTTGGTCTAAGCAGCGATGAGGAACGGCTTGAGCTGGCCAAGGAGCTGGGAGCTGGCGAGGTCATCAAGGGTGATGAGGTCGATCCGGTGGAGAGGGTGCTGGAACTGACCAAGGGCCTCGGCGCCGACGTGGTCATCGAAGCTACCGGCCGGGTGGAAGCCGTCACCCAAGGGATCGAGATGACAGGTCCCGGGGGACTGCTCCTCATGGGGGGCAGCGGCTTTCTGGGCAAAGAAGTCAGCTTCAAACCGTGGAATGTGGTCAGGGACGAAAAGCGCATCAAAGGACTGCAGGGGTTTGAATGGGCGGACTATCTTCTTGCTCTAGAGCTCTACCGGTTAGGCAAGCTGCAGATAAAGCCCCTCATCAGTAGCGTGGATCGCTTGGCCAATGTGAACCAGGCCTGCGACCTCCTTGAACAGAAGAAGGCGTTGAAGATCGTCCTGCGACCATAGGTCCACGGACGAGGGGGACGCCCGTCAGTCGGGCTGTGCGCCCGTCGAGGGCCGCCAGATCCGACTTGGACAGTTCCTTGAAGGAAGCCCTGCCCAAGGCCCGGGCACCTACAATCATCTCCGCCACCGATGATTGGAAAAACCGGGCCAGGGCCTGGGCTCCTTTGTCTATGTTCAGCTTATGCTGATACTCCCCGATGGCATAGGCCAGGGAGGTGGGGGGCTCCCATGGAATGGCCGTTTGGATCTGGGGATGGACGATGGCCAGCAGGCAGACTGTCCCCAGGTAGATGGCATCGGCCCCCAGGGCCAGGGCTTTGAGGAAATGCTCCGGATGGAAGAGGCCTCCGCTGATGATCAGGCTCACCTTGCCTTTGAGGCCTTCTCGTTCGATGAAGGCCGCTCCTCGGCAAAGGGCGATGAGGGTGGGCAGGCCGAAGGCATCCTGCAGGATTGGTTCACTGCCGACGGTGGCCGCCTGGGCACAGTCAAGGGCGATGTAATCCACTCCCGCCTCGGCGGCGATGGCCATATCTGCCTCCAGGTCATTGCCCGCGCCGATCTTCACCCCGATCGGGGCGCCGTCGCTGGCCTCGCGCAGTTGCCTGACGAGCCCCTGTAAGCCTTCCGGGAGCTGGATTCCTTCGAACTCGGTGGTAATTAGAGCTGGCTCGCCTTTGGCCAGGCCAAAGCTTTGCCTGGCGTTGGGAGGCAGATCCTTATAGAGGGTGAAATGCTCCGTCCCGGCGCTTGCCCCTTGGCCGAGCTGGATTTCGATCATGTCTGCCTGCTTGCACCAGCTAAGGCCCTGGGGCCATGCGCCGCGGCCATACTGGACGATGTAGTGGCGGGCCGCCTCCCGTTCCCAGAGGGCAAAACCGCTTTCGCCGGAATTGGTGGCGGTGCCCGCCAGGGAGGCTCCCTTGGCCAGGGCGAGCTTAGCCCGCTTGCTGAGGCCAAGGCCATAGGCCATCCCAGAGACGATCAAAGGTATGTCCAGGTGCAACGGCCGTGCGGCCTGGGGTCCGATCACCACCGAGGTGTCGACCATTTGCCTGTGGTGGATGGGACGGTTGGCTAGTTGGGCGATGTTAAAGATTAGTCCATCGAAGGTGATGGTCTTCCGCGGTGAACCCAAAGGGCGCTTGATGGCCTTGCCAGTTTGGGCCCTGAGGCTGTTTTCTAAGGCCACCTGGGGCCCCATCCGGTCCAAAGAGGAGACCATCGCCCAGAGGTTTTCCCGATAGGGGTCCTGTAGGAGACGCTTGCTGGCTCGTTTGAGGGCAAAACCAGTCAAGACCCGGGGCAGCTTGCTAAGCAGCATGACCCCGCCCGCGGCGGCAGTGATCACTAGTCCTTTCCGCCAGACAGATGAGTTTCCTTGGGACATGGCCTCACCCCCCTACAAGGCAGAAACGAGCTCTTCTACCGGGTGGGCATAAATTCGATAGTCGATGTGGGGGAAAATATTGTCTTTGCTTTCGATATCCGCCAGCCACCTTTCATCGATGGAGCCGCTCAGCAATTGTTCATAAAGCTGGTTGAAACGACCTATGTGGTCTTTCGTTCGCTTCTTGGCGTAGCTGACCATGGTCCCCGTTTTCATGATGAAGGCCCAGTCACTGCTTTGGGCCAGGAGCAACTCCCTGGCCGCCTGGTTCAAAGCCCGCCTGGTCAAAGGATCGGGATCGTGGATCGATGCGGCCAAGTCGCGCATCCGCTCGCCCGCCTTGTGAAGATGGGCGTAGATCCAGTCATTGCTGCCCTCCAGCCACACTTCGTTGTAGCCCTTGTAACCCCAACTGGACATGGAGGGAGTGGCTACTTGGTTCCGGGGATACTCAGCCAGATAGCGGCTGGGGGTGGTTAGCTTGATTACGTCCTGATCGTAGGCGATCTTGCGGATGAGAAAGTCCAGCCAAGCCGGCCCTTCAAACCACCAGTGGCCGAAAAGCTCCGCATCATAAGGGGCCGTGATGATTGGCTGCCTGTCCATTTTGTTCGCCAGGTACTCGACTTGCTTTTCCCGATTGAACATGAAATTGCCCGCGTGCTCCGCAGCCTTGGCTAGGGCGCGGCGAGGATCATAGGGCTCTTTATGGTTCCCCGGGCCGGTGATCCGATGGTATTTAATCCCGGTGTTGCACCTGATGCCGTCCTTCAGATAGGGGCGGATGTATTCGTATTCCAAATCATAGCCGATGTCCCGGTAAAACTCCCGGTAATCATAATCCCCCGGATAGCCTTCATCTGCGCTCCAGACCTGCTTGGAGGATTCCCAGTCCCGGCCGAAGACCGCTAGGCCCTCGGGAGTCATCAGGGGCGCATAAACCGCGTACTTAGGCCGAGGGCGGGCATGGAGGATGCCGTGGGAGTCGAGGAAGGTGTAGCGGATGCCAAACTCCCTTAAGAAGCGAGCGTCGGGAGGGTTGAACCCGCATTCGGGCAGCCAAAAGCCGATGGGATCTTGGCCGAAGACTTGGCGGTAAAACTCGACCCCGATCCCGATCTGGCTGCGCACAGCCCAGGGCTGACTTTCCATTAAGGGCAAGTAGCCGTGGGTGGCGGCTGAGGCGATGATCTCCAGGTGTCCTTCCTCTTGGAATCGCCGGAAGGCTCCGGCCAGGTCCCGCCGGTAGCGGTGGACATAAGCGTCATAAGCTTTGTGGAAGTTATCTCGGTACATCATGGCGAGGGAGTGGTACTCGGGCAGGTACCTGGTCCTTTCCACTTCCCGGCCAGCCAATTCGATTAGGCGTTCCAAATGGTTAATGTAGCGATCTTGAAGGAGCGGGTCCATGAACATGGACAGCAGCGGCGGCGTCAGGGACATGGTCAGCCGCCAAGGGACCCCATCTTGGCACAGTCTTTCAAAGATGTGCAGGAGGGGAATGTATGTCTCGGTAATAGCTTCGAACAGCCAGTCCTCCTCGAGGAAGCTAGGATATTCGGGATGGCGCACATAAGGCAGATGGGCGTGGAGGACAATTGCTAAATAGCCTCTTGGTGCCAAGGGCATCAACTCCTTCTGACTAGCTAATAGGTCTCCCGGGAAACGACCGGGGTCACGGTAATCTTCTGCGTCCCTTGAGGACTGAGGGCTTGGACCGGAATCACCAAGGTGCCGTCGGGAAGAGCGTAACGGATGGTGAAGGTGCCATCGGGACGAAGTTCAATCGGCTCGCCGAGAACGGTGACATGGGCGCCAGGTTCCGTCGCCCCGTATAAGATCAGCTCTGTATTGATCGTCAGGTGGAACGACTCGCCGGCGGCCTTGGCTTGGAGGCCAGGACTGCCAATGTTGATGATCGCCCCCGAGGCCATTTCCTTCTCCAGCATCACCCGCGCCATCCCGGGCGAGGTGGCTCCGATCAAGAAGGAACCGCCCGCCATCGCGGCCGCTTCTTCGAGGACCATCCATTCCTCATCGATTAGGTCCGAAACGCCGGCAGGGGGAGATTGGGTCTTGTTGGAATAAACCAGGGGGACAAACCGGCCGGAGGAAAGGGTGCGTCCGAGGCACAGCTGCAGGTAGTGCCCAGGTCGCCCAACTTCAAGGTACCAGTTGCGAGCGTAAACGTCGATCCCTACATCGAAGTAGTCCTGGTCCGTTAGATCCAACACTCGCAAGATCCAATTTCCTCCATCCCAATGGTCGGGGCCTTCCTCTAAGCGGGTCCTTTCAATCAGCTCGCCCTGGACTTCCCAATAGGCAAACAGCCAGTGGGGATCCCGGACCATGGCTACTAAGCGGGTTTCATTGTAGCCTGGGGGCAGCTCATAGGTGCTGGGGGCGATGTCGGGTCCTCGATGGGCAGCGTAGAATCTTTCCTCCAGAAGGTTGATGGCCCGCGCATCGCTCGTGTCAACGGGCATTTCTGCTCCCGCCGCGCTTGATCTGCCCTCCACATCCTCTCTGTGCAAGATCTCACCTTCCTCCTCCCTGTGGGCTCAGCCGTCGTCCATCTTAATATCTGCCTTTCCCCTTGGCATTATTCCCACGACCTTCTCGTGTATTGCACGGGAGTATTGGGGGGAAGCTACCAGGGACGAAGAATCTAGGACAAACGGAGGAAGTCTGATGAAGCATGGTTTTGTGTCCCTAGTATTCCATAGTCACCTGCCGTATTGTCGCCAAGCTGGGGTTTGGCCATTCGGCGAGGAGTGGGTCTTTGAGGCCATGGCGGAAACCTATGTTCCCCTACTGGCCTTGCTGTGTCGGTTGCGGGAGGAGAAGTTGGGAGTAAAGATTGCCCTTGGGTTTACCCCGGTGCTGCTTGAACAGCTCCAGGACCCGTACATGCAGACCAGGTTCCTTGAATACCTGGAGGCGAGAATGGAAGCAGCCCGGGGGGACATAAAGCGCTTCTCATCGGCGGAACCTAAGTTTGCCGCCCTGGCCGAAGAGCACTTGGCATTCTATCAACAAGTGGCGAGGGATTACGAGGGCCTCCACCGGGACCTGGTAGGCGTCCTAGGCCGCCTTCAGGAAGAAGGCGTCCTTGAGCTCCTAGCGGGGGCGGCGACCCACGCCTACCTGCCCCTGCTGGAAGTGGAGTCGTCTTTGCGGGCGCAACTGGCCGTGGGCCAAGAA
>JAAYLE010000017.1 GCA_012522085.1 Bacillota bacterium
GTCAGGGAAATCCTGGCCTTCGTGGAGATCCAAAACCGTCGCCGCCTGGAAGGTTTGAACACCGAACCGACCGTATTGCATATGATTTTCCAAGGAAATCCAGGAACTGGAAAAACGACCGTGGCCCGAATCTTGGGGAAGATACTCCGTGAAATGGCCGTGCTGCCCAAGGGGCATCTAGTGGAAGTGGAGCGCGCCGACTTAGTCGGGGAGTACATCGGCCATACGGCATTGAAGACCAGGGAGCAGGTCCGCAAAGCCCTGGGCGGCATTTTGTTCATCGACGAAGCCTATTCCCTCGCCCGCGGCGGGGAAAAGGACTTTGGCAAGGAAGCCATCGATACTCTGGTCAAGGCCATGGAGGACCACAAGAATCAGTTCATTCTGATCCTGGCCGGCTACCGGCTAGAGATGGAACGCTTCCTGCAGACAAATCCCGGCCTGCGCTCCCGCTTTCCCATCCACATTGATTTTGTCGATTATACCCTCGATGAACTGCTGCAAATTGCTGAGTTGTTCGTGACCGAACGCCAGTATAAACTCTCGCCGGGAGCCAAAGCCAAGCTCCTGCGCATTTTGCAGAGAAGAATCAGCAGCTCCGAAGGCAACTTCGGCAATGCCCGCCTGGTGCGCAACCTCCTGGAAAAGGCCATTCGGCAGCAGGCAGTTCGCCTAGTCAACGTTTCCAGCCCAACCAGGGAGGAACTAATGGTAATTACGGCTCAGGACTTGGAAGGACGGGAGACGCAGTGAAACGCTGCATCATCATTGGCAAACCGAACGCCGGCAAGACTGTCTTCACCCTTAATTTCGCAGCCTACCTAGGCACAGCCCCCCTGCACCTCGCAGTCCGTCAGGACAAAACCACCAGCTGGAAAACTTACGGTCTCGACGAAGCTATTGAGCAGCTTACCAGTCCCAAACCCCATCGTACCCTCAACCTGCAGGAGCTCGTTGTGGCCTTGCCGGCAAGGAAAGGGGTTAAGCGCATTCAGCTCATCGACACCTGTGGGCTAGTTGAAGGCATACCAGAGCAGCAAGACATCCGGCGGGCAATGGCCGAAACACTAGCCGCCGTGAGGGATGCGCATCTGATCCTCCATATCATCGATGCATCCCGGGTGAAGGCCGCCGGAACGGTGGAGGCCCTTGGGGAAGTGGACTACCAAGTCGCCCAATTTGGTCAGCTCCGAGACGGATACCTGATTTTGGCCAACAAGATCGACCTGCCTGAGGCTAAGGAAGGACTTGAACTGATCGCCCGTGAATTTGCCGGCCATCAAGTAATGCCAATTTCGGCCCTCTACCAACAAGGATTCAAGGCGGTGAAACAGTTTGTCCAGCGCCACATCTAGCGTCCTAGCCAGATACTTCTCCATACTGCTGGCGGGCCTGGCCATCAAAATCATGGATGACTGCCTCGATGAACCGATGGAGGACCTGGCCGTCTACTGCCGACGAGGAGCTATCGCTTATGGCCTGCTGGCCCTCGCCATAGCCGCGGCCATTGAGTGGGAGACGGCCTGTTCCTTATTCTTCGCCGCTTACATCTTAGGCATGGCGGGGGATGAAATAAGGCCCCTGGCCTCAAGGCTGAGAGGCTGGGAGGAATCCCTCATTGTCCTCGGCATCGGGCTTGCATCTGTCGGGTGGAAAGCTCTGCTGGCAGCGATGTCCACCATGGCAGCGGTGCAGCTTTACGATGATCTTGCTGATTTGGCCAAGGATGCCCGGTGGGGGAGAGCGAACCTGGTGCGACGGTGGGGATATACCGAATGTCTATTGTTGCTAGCCATATCCATGGCCATAGGGGCCCTGCTCAACCCCTTACAAGCCCTCTTCGTATTCCTTGCCGTTCCCCCTGTTCTCACGCTGACGCGCAAGATCTTCAGAGAGGACGAATGAGTTTGTACTTGAGTCCCGAAATACTCACTATCGGCATTATCATCATGATACTTATAGGCTATATATCGGGGAGGAGAAGTGGTCTGCAAGAGGGATTTCGCCGCGGGTTGGCCTATGGACCCCTTGAAGTTAGGCGACAGAGCCTCAGCGCAGGTTATTGTTCCATTTGCAGCGTCCAAGGGTCCTGCGGAGGGTCACAGCCAGGGGAGAGCGTTATTGTTCATGACGTCGATGCGGATTCACCGGGCAAGACGGAGCAGGACTTGAGCCTAGAAACCCCCCCTTGCCTATTTGAGGGTTGATCGACACGAGGAACCGCCGCGGATGTTGGGCCACAAAAGTTTGACAGGTCACTAAGCCCGGATGTAGAATTACCTCGAGGACAAGGGGGAGAGCGGACATGATCCTTTCATTTGTGTTAGACTTCAACTCCCGCGATGAGATGGAGCAGGTGGCCAACAAGCTGTGGAAACAGCACAGAATCACAGGAGAGATGGAGATGATCCCGTTGCCGGGCGGCAGGTGGCGATTGTCCGTCCATTCAGAGAAGCAGCTGCGCCAAAGTACTATCGATTCATTGCCTGGCAAGCGAACAACTAGCAAACTGATAGGGATCAAGATGGAGGAGGACTCCGGGGAAGTTGACTAACGCCGCGGTATTGGACTTGATCGCCAAGGCGAAGGACGAGCTCCGTCCTTTATGGCGTTCCTATGATCACTTGAAGCTAATCAACCAAAGAAAGGTCCTGAAAGCCTTCCAGGACAGCCGCATTTCCGATTATCACCTGGTAGGGACGACGGGCTATGGTTATGGCGACTTGGGCAGAGATGCTGTGGAAGGAGTGTTCGCACAGGTTTTTCGCGGGGAGGAAGCCCTGGTCAGACCTAATCTAGTGAGCGGCACCCATGCCATCGCAGCTTGTCTATTTGGCCTACTCAAGCCGGGCGATGAACTCCTATCAGCGGTGGGCAAGCCATACGACACCTTGTGCCAAGTCATCGGCATTGAGGGAAATGCACCGGGCAGCCTGAAGGAGATGGGCATTCTTTACCGGGAAGTCCCCATGACGAAAGAGGGGAAGCCCGATCTTGCCGCCCTGGAACGGGCGATCACCGATAAGACGCGGCTGGTGCTGATCCAGCGCTCCCGCGGCTATGCGTGGCGTCCAGCTTTGCGGGTGTCCCAGATCGCCGACATCGTGAACCTGGTCAAGAATGTCCGCCGGGACATTGTCTGTTTCGTTGACAACTGTTATGGCGAATTTGTCGAGGAGTACGAGCCGTTAGAGGCGGGCGCCGACCTCATTGCCGGGTCCCTCATCAAGAATCCAGGAGGCACCTTGGCCCCGTCCGGCGGATACATAGTCGGCAAGAGCGAGCATATCGAACGAATAGCCGCCAGGGTTACGGCTCCGGCCATCGGAGCGCGGGTGGGCCCGATGCTCCATCTGACGCCCCTCATTTTGCAGGGGCTGTTCCTCGCTCCCCATATTGTCGGCGAGGTCTTGCAGGGGCTGTCGCTAGTGGCCAAGGTTTTTGCGGACCTGGGCTTTCCCACCGAACCCTTTTGGCAGGAGCCCCGCGGTGATGCCGTTCAGGCCATCCGCCTAGGCCGTGCTGACATGCTGACCGCTTTTTGCCGCGGGATACAACAGGCTGGCCCTGTCAACAGCTATGTGACCCCCGAACCTTCCGGCATGCCGGGCTATGAAGACCAGATCATTATGGCCGGGGGCACTTTTGTCCAAGGATCCTCTAGCGAATTAAGCGCCGATGGGCCTTTGCGCCCCCCCTATATTGTCTACGTACAAGGGGGTGTGAGCAAGGAGCACATCGAATTGGGCCTCATGTCTGCTTTCCAAGTTCTTCTGCACGAAGGATTGATAGAGGTATGAGCGGTGTTTTGTCGTTGTAAGGACAAATATATCGACATTGTGAGCTTGTCCTCATCATTTAAATGTCCTCCTTGACTTTTGCCACCAATCTGCTACAATTTACTTGCTGGTTTTCCGAAAGGAAGCCCTAAAACGGCGTAAAATGCCAAAAGGAGGCGAGAAATGGAATGAAAAACGCTTTGGGGTGTCACATTCTTTGTGAGGCTTACGGATGTGACCCTGGGGTGCTAAATCAAAGACAGCAGATTGAGGAAATCATGGTTGAGGCAGCCCTACGCGCCGGAGCCGAAGTTCGGGAAGTAGTGTTTCACAACTTTAGTCCACAGGGGGTCAGTGGGGTTGTCGTTATTTCCGAGTCCCATCTCGCCGTTCATACATGGCCCGAGTTGGGCTACGCCGCTGTCGATGTGTTTACGTGCGGCGACCGGGTAGACCCCTGGGAAGCTTGCAATTATATCACTGAGCACTTCAAGGCCAATAGTACTACTACGCAAGAGATACAACGAGGAGTGCAAGTTTCTTGTTTGAAGACGCCTTCCTGATTGAAAAGGGGGGAAGTTAGGGTTGTATGAGTTCCGACAAAGCTATTAGGGTTCCCTGACCCTGCTCTTAACGAAATCGTCAAGAAGCAGGGTCTATTTGTGTTCCGAAGGCGCTTGTTGAACATCTGTTCAATTTATGGTATTATTAGGATAAGCTTTGTGGCAAAGAAGACAATCTCTATCGATCCTCTATTAGAGGATTTGCCTGGCTGCCAGGGTAGAATCATTTTTGGACTCCCGGTCGCCCGGAAGGAGTGTGGTTGCCTATGGGAGGAAGGGCTGTGCCCACCGATTGCTTGCCGCCCACAAAAGGCAAATTGGACTTTAGCAAGATGTCCGATGAAGAAGCTGTCTTGTACGCCCAGGCGGGCATGGAAGAAGCAATGAATCACTTGTTCAATAAGTATCAAAGGCTGGTTTATATCTGGACACGACCTTACTTCCTTCAGGGTGCGGAAGATGATGATTTGCTTCAAGAAGGCTTGATTGGTCTTTATAAAGCAATACGGGACTTCAACCCAGGCTCATCATCCTTCTGGTCCTTCGCAAAACTCTGCATCACTCGCAATATCATCAGCGCAATCAAAGGGACTACCCGTCAGAAGCACATCCCATTGAATTCGTACACCTCCCTCCACAAGCCGGTTTATGACTCCGAAGGGGATCGAACCCTGATGGAAGTCTTGGCGAGCAATCGAGTTGACGATCCAGAGACTTTATTCATCGACCAAGAACACCTCCAGAACACCCACCAACATATCAAGAAGACCCTGAGCGACTTCGAGTACAGAGTATTCCGCTTGTATATTAACGGACTCTCTTACAAGGAGATGGCCCGCCAGCTCCATACCCACACAAAATCCATTGATAATGCCCTGTGCCGAATAAAAAACAAGATGGCGAAGTTCCTCTAGTCTTAAAGTGCACATGGGCAATAGCAATGACGGTTTTGGGGGTCGTGCCCAAAACCGTTCTTTCTTCTAAGGGAAGTATATGGTAGAATACATCCTGACACCAACGAATAACGAAAGGAGTATGCGCCGTCCCTGTAGACTGGCGACGAAGTGCAATGACCGGAACTTTGATCAATGCTATCTTAGTTGTCCTTGGCTCCCTGATTGGGCTAGCCTTGAGAAAGAGACTGCCTGAACGGTATGGAAAGACGCTGATGCAGGGAATAGCCTTGTTTGTGCTGTTCATTGGCGGACAAATGGCCACGGAGACGGCCCAGCCGCTAATACCTCTAATCAGCCTAGCTCTAGGCGGCATTCTGGGCGAGTTCTTGATGATTGAGGATAGGTTGGAAGCCTTTAGTCTTCGGATGGAACAGAAGTTTGGCCGCGGAGACGCTCTGTTTGCCCAAAGCTTCGTCGGGAGCAGCTTGCTGTTCGTCGTTGGACCAATGGCGATTATCGGCTCCATTAATGATGGGCTGCAGGGTGATCATTCTCTTCTGTTAGCCAAATCCATCATGGACGGCTTTAGTGCCATTGCTTTCGCCTCAACGATGGGCATCGGGGTGCTATTCTCGGCCATCACTATCCTTGTTTACCAAGGTGGCCTGACCCTTGCCGCCATCGTTGCCCGCGACTTTTTCACGCCGGCGATCATCGCCGAGATGACGGCAACGGGTGGAATGATTATTTTAGGACTGGGAATCAACATGCTTGAATTGCGTAGAATACGGGTGGGCAATTTGTTGCCAGCCATTCCTGTCGCCATCATCGGTACCGCCCTCGCCAAAGCCTTGCTTTAAGGGAGGGGGAGAACAATGATCACCTCTGTGGATATAGCCCTAAGGCTGTCGCTAGCGACCCTTCTTGGGGGTCTAATCGGCCTTGAACGGGAGTTCCATGGTCGTCCGGCGGGCTTTCGCACTAATACTTTAGTATGTTTGGGGTCAACCCTAGTGATGCTGGTCTCAGCTTACGCCTTTGCCAACACTCCAGGCTGGTCCTACGATCCGGCACGCATTGCCTCCCAGGTCGTCAGCGGCATAGGATTCCTGGGGGCAGGCAGCATTATCAGGGAAGGACCGTCCATCAAAGGATTGACAACTGCCGCCAGCTTGTGGGTGGTGGCCGGGATCGGCCTGGCGGTGGGCAGCGGATTTCTATTCGCTGCGATCTTTGCAACCTTCCTTGCCATTCTTGCCCTGACTGTACTTGACAAGGCGGAGCGTAAATTGCTGAGCACCAAACATTCGATGCTGAGCATAGAGATCCACGACCGTCCTGGGATGTTAGGCTTTTTGTCCTCGGTATTGGGGACCCACAATGTTGACATCCGCAACGTAACCATCAGTCAACGCGAGGGGGGAACGGCCCTATTGGACTTTCATGTCCTAGTACCACCAAATACAGATACCATCGCCCTCCTGGACCAGCTGACTGAACACGAAAGCGTTTGCCGGGCCGACTTTCACTACTAGTCCAACAAGGGAGAAGAAGACAAGTGCACCTGTTGATCACAAACGATGACGGGATCTACGCCAAGGGAATTCGTGTTCTAGCTAAAGAGCTAAGTACGATAGCTAAGGTAACCCTGGTGGCGCCTGACAGGGAGCGAAGCGCTACAGGTCACGCCATTACCGTCCATTACCCTTTGCGGGTCGAGCCAGTGTCAGTTGAAGGAGCGGATTGTGCCTACGCCGTCGACGGCACCCCTTCAGACTGTGTAAAACTGAGCTTAGAAGCCCTGTTGCCCGATAAACCAACGATGGTGATTTCCGGGATTAACCGGGGTCCCAACTTGGGAACCGACATCCTTTATTCAGGGACCGTGTCAGCTGCTGTCGAAGGCATCATCCATGGGGTGCCGTCCTTTGCCATTTCTCTCGATTGCTTCGATGATGGACCCTATTATGATGTAGCCGCCGGCATCGCTAAGAAGGTAGTTCTCAAGATTAGTGAGCATGGGTTGCCCCCCGGGGTATTGCTTAATATCAACGTTCCTACGGTACCAGCTGAGAAGCTGCAGGGGATCAAAATCACCACCTTAGGCACCAGGCGGTACCGCAATGTCTTTGACAGGCGAGTGGATCCGAGAGGTCGCACATACTACTGGATGGCTGGTGATGTAATCGATCTCGATGATGACGCAGATACTGACACTATGGCGGTCAAAGAGAACTTCGTCAGCATCACGCCGGTACATTTTGACCTGACGGACTACAAGGTTGCGGAGCAGTTGAAGAAGTGGGACCTAACCATCTAGCACAGGTAAATTAACCTCCCCCTCTCGACCCGCATACTATGCTAGTGGTGACCAATGCACAGGCGGGGAGAGGATGGGCTTTGCTTCAACTGGTAGACAGGGCAGTATGGATGGGCATAATTAATCTTCTCTTGCTGTGTGCAGTCATTATCGCCCAGAATTGGCGGCAGATGGCAACTAGGCAGATGAATCCTTTGATTGTCTTTGTCTCCGTTAGCCTAGCCGTATACACCATGACGATCTTGATGATCCTGGGCTCGAATCTTGTGCAGGCAACACGTTTCTATTGATAGCGATAGGGAGGTAAGGAATTGGCTGACTGGACACTACCTGAACGACAGATTGTTACTCTCGCCGAACAGAGTTTTCCTCCCAACAACCCTGCCCACCGACTCGTCACTTTCCTGAACAAGACGCTCAAAGCCCATGGCTACATCTTTGGTCTTAGCCGCGACGAACAGGGAAATGAGGTTTGGACCATTTACCAGCTGATGGAGACGAAGAGAGAAGAATAGGCATTTTTTGGTATAGGTTATTTTGCATACTTAGGCAAGACTACTGTTGGAAGCACGACGAGTACTGCGGAGTTGAGGTTGCCTTGCTGACAAATCTTTGGCTGTTCGAACAATCGATGCATCCACCTGGCTAGAATGAGAGAGCGGCAGTTTGCTCGCTCTTTTTGCTTCTGCATCCCGAGTGAAGGATTTGTAGGGGACAGGGTGGAAGCTATATACTAAGGTTAAGGTGTTTCCCATTTAGATTGACTTAGGGGGAATGCGCCATGTTTGAGGTAGCCAAAGACGATGTGTTGCGGGGGTTGAAGAAATTCAAGCGCTTGGCTAAACAAGATTTGTTAGCGAGCAGCTTGACCTCCAACCCCCGCTTCTGGAGCTCGCAGGCCGAGGCAAGAAGAAATATGTATGACGAATTGATGGCTGCCGTAGAGGAGAAAGGGGTAGAGTTGGCATATCGGCAAGCAGCAAGAGCCTATGCTAACCTGCCCCTGCATAATTTGTCTCCAGCTGAAGACCCAGACCCCCAGATAACAGGTAAACAGCAGGCACTAGAAATGTTCTTCACCATCCTTGGCGTGAATAAGGAAGGACAACGCCATAGGTGTTCCCCCAATAATGAGGAAGCAAGTGATGGGATGATGCTCAACGCAACTCCTTAAGCCGCCTAGAGGACAAGGATCCGAGGGACAAGAGGCTTTCCTCGGATCTCTTGTCCGATCAAGCTGGGTACTTGCGAAATATCCCGATCACCTTGCCAAGGATTTGCACGTCCCTGGCATAAATCGGCTCCATCATCGCATTGGCCGGCTGAAGGCGAACCCCGTCTTCTTCGAGGTAGAAGGTCTTTACGGTCGCTTCGTCGCCGAGGAGAGCAACGACAATGTCCCCATCATCAGCCGCATTTTGCTTGCGGACAACAACGTAATCCCCTTCAAGTATGCCGGCTTCGATCATGCTATCGCCCCGAACCCGAAGCATGAACACATCAGCACCTTGCGAGACTTCCGCGGGCAAGGGGAAGTATTCTTCGATGTCCTCAACGGCTAGTATGGGTTGTCCAGCCGTCACCTTGCCAACAACTGGCACGTGGACGATGCTCCTTGGCCGATGATCGCACACCTCAATTGTTCTCGGTTTAGCCGGGTCCCTTCTGATGAGCCCCTTGGTCTCCAACCGCACAAGATAGCCGTGGACGGAAGAACTTGACTTTAAGCCGATGGCTTGTCCGATCTCCCGGATGGAGGGAGGAAAACCTCGTTGTCGCATATGGGCCTTGATATAGTCCAGCATCTGCTGCTCTCTCCTGGTTAGACCACCCACACCTTCAGCCCCTTTCCGCCGCGATTCTTGATTCAATTATAGCCCACTAGACCTTCTCTTGCAAACATCTGTTCCTCACTGAACGTTTTTTCCCCGAACATACCTTTGCAATGGACCTCCAAGATGCTATACTATCATTAGCGACCGAACATATATTCAGGCAACAAGTGTTCGACGAGGAGGGCTATTGATGGCGAGGTTCCTTGTGAATGTGGTTGGGGGAATGATCTGCCTGATCTTGATCGTAACGCTGGTCAACGCGGCCACTACAGGTTGCCCAGAAGAAGCTTATGAAGAGATTATCGTTGCGCCTGGAGATACCTTGTGGAGCATTGTGCGAGTTCATGGCGGCAAAGGGGATCCTCGCCGCATGATTGACGAGATCAGACGCCTAAACGGTTTAACCGATGCCCGACTGCACCCAGGTCAGAAATTGCTCTTGCCGCGATAAAGCAAGTGTCGCCCACTAGATAGCAACTTCGCATAAGATATATTATGTAAACTAACGTCGTTTTGTCCCGCCAGAGGGCCGCGCAAAGGTGCGAAAGGTGGCCCACCAAAAGGCCCTCCTCCGCGCAAGTGATCAGATAACCCGGGGCGGATGCATCCGCCCCGGGCCTATCCCTAACCCCGATTTCTCTCTTGAACTAATGGCAAGTTGAACAGCTCCCTCCCGCACAGCCACCGCAGGAGGAAGATGCCGAGCTCACTCCGCTTCCGGGTGAAGCGAACCCAAAGGCTGAGATGAGTCGCTTCACTTTCTCCCCGCACTGGGGGCACTTCACCTTGTCGGTGTCCGAGCTTCGGCAAAGCTCTTCAAACTTGTGGTCACAGCTTTGGCACTGGAACTCGTAAAGTGGCATAGTCCAACTCCTCCAGAATCTATCTGGGTTTATGATATCATACCCGGCATTCTGCAGGCTAGACTATGAGATCCACTTCTTGACCGTTGTTCAGGCAAGCAGCGTTAGCTTCATCGGTGTCTAGGTGCAGTTCCAAGACGAAGTCCTCGCGCACCCTGACGAGAACATTATCAAAAGTCAACGGACGGGGGCCTTCCGTGACGGCTACTTTCACGTAGTCTTTGTCCTTTAGACCGAACTTCTCGGCCTCAGCCGGCGTCATGTGGATGTGGCGTTTCGCCAAGACGACCCCTTCCGAGAGTTTAACACAACCCGCAGGTCCAACGACTACTATCCCAGGGCTGTCCACCAACTCGCCGGAATCCCGCACCGGAGGCTTGACTCCCAAGGCAAAAGCGTCCGTTCTGGAGATTTCAACCTGGGTCTTGCTGCGTACTGGCCCCAAGACTCTCACGCGCTGCAACACGCCTTTGGGACCCACGAGGGTGACAGTCTCTTCTGCAGCATACTGACCAGTCTGGGACAGATCTTTGGCCACTGTCAGTCCGTATCCAGGGCCAAACAAGGCAGCTAAGTCCTCCTCGGACAAGTGAACATGGCGATTAGAAATTCCCACGGGCACTCGACCAACCACTTTTCCCATTCTCGTTATGCCTCCTCTGCTATCTCATCACCGTGTATAGAGTACGCCGTTAGGAGGATGATGTCCTCCCCTTCTCCCCTCTTATTGTGCATTCCGTTACAAATCTTCGCGGCGGTTCGTTTCATTCAACCTGCCGTTGGTCTCCATGACAAGCGTGTAGTATAATGTGAATTAGGTGATGTCCCCTTCCGGGGTTAGTCTAGTATGACCACTTAGATCATACCCTAGAACCCGCCACCTTTTCTAGCATCTTTTTGGGTCATGATAAAGCTCTCCATACTGACATTTTCACTGACCAGTTGTACCCTGACAATATCACAGACCAACAGCACCAACAGCATTGCCCTTGACCCCAGGGGAAACCTTGTGGTATACTACGTCTAGGTTAAGTGCCTTTTGCAGGGGAGTAGCTCAACTGGCAGAGCACCGGTCTCCAAAACCGGGTGTTGCGGGTTCAAGTCCTGTCTCCCCTGCCATTTTCATGCCCATTTTGAGGGTGTCTTAGCAGTGTGGCAGTATGTCCGGAACATAGCGACGGGGAGCCTTACCAAATAGGTCTGAAGGAGATGACTTGGATAGGCTCCCCGTAACTGGTAGATGAGGCGTAAGCTTAGATCAGACGATTCCTAGCTTTCTCACCGTACCCCTTTCAATACAATTGCCTTCATCTGGCTCATCTCTTCGAGGGTGGTGCTGGCGCCTTCTCGTCCCAAGCCGCTCATCTTGTAGCCGCCGAAGGGGAAATCAGGAGTTCGATAGCGTCCGGCACCGTTGATCACTACTCCCCCACTCTCCATGCGCATCGCTACCTTCATCGCTATATTGATATCCTTGGTCATAACGCCGCCCATCAGGCCGTACTTGGAAGCATTGGTGATGGCAACGGCCTCCTCCCAAGTATCGAATCCGATAATGGGGAGCACAGGACCGAATATCTCCATGTCTTTGGCGATATCCATATCGGGGGTGACATCAACCAACACCGTAGGCTCAAAGAATGTCCGATTGAAGCGTTTTCCACCAAAGACGCACCTAGCACCCTGTTCGATCGTATGCTTCACCTGGTTCTCAACTTCGATGGCTGCCTTTTCACTGATCAGACAGCCCATATCAGTCTCCGGATCGAGGGGGTCGCCAACCTTGAGTTTGCTGAACTCTTCGACGATCAAGTCTGTCAGAGCGTCTTTGACCGGGTTTTGGACCAACAGCCTCTTCGTTGCCGAGCAAATCTGGCCGCAGCAAGAGATCTTCGACCGAAACAGTTCATTGATCACGGCCTTGAGATCTGCATCCTGAAATACTATCAGCGAGTCATTCCCACCCAACTCAAGCATGACATGATGAAGATGCTTAGCCGCAGTCTGGGCTGCGTCGATCCCCACCTCCGTACTTCCAGTGAGGCTAAGACCATCGATCTTCGGGCTCGCAATCAATTCCTTGCCAACAACACTCCCGCTGCCAGTGACGACCTGCACGACACTGCCGGGAATACCGGCTTCTAGCAGCAGCTCTACCATCCGAATATTGTTCAAAGGATTATCCGAGGGCGGCTTAACGATCACCGCGTTCCCCATGGCCAATGCCGGCGCTATTTTATGGGCGAGAGTCCCGGCAGGGAAATTAAATGGGATTACACACACAATCACGCCCAAGGGTTCTCTAATGGTGATAATAAGGTCGTGCTCCGTACCAGGTTGTACATCGGACAAGCAGGAGCCGTACAGATGGGCCGCCCTTTCGGCATACGCCCTCACTACGCTGGGAATGCCACCAACCTCTGCCCATGCATCCTTTATCGCTTTGCCGGTTTCTTTACAGAGCAAGAGCGCCAGCTCGTCTTTATTCTCCTCCACTAAATCCGCAAAGGCCATCAACTTGCGACAGCGTTCATACAAAGGCGTCTGCGCCCACACCCGCTTGCCTTCCTGGGCGATGTCAAGGGCTCTTTCAACATCTTCACTTGTCGCGCTAGGCACAGTATCAAGGAGTTCCATGGTTGCCGGATTCGTAACCTCGATTACTTTGCCGTCCCGAGAATCCACTTTCTCGCCGCCAATAATCATCTTCATGCCTGCTACGTACCCCTTTCGCCGCTCCGCCCTCTTGGGGAAAAAAGAACTCCTTCGTCGTCTTGACAAAGGAGCAGATGGAAACAACCCTTTCCATCGCAAAAAGGTTGCTTCTGCAGCTCCTTTCCAAAAAGGGAGGCATTACTGTTTCCGGTAATACCCTATCGTTCTTTGTCCATAGGAATCCTTTTCCCTTAGGGCCAAAGAATCGGAGCCTAGATATATTTTGACCATATTATACCTATAATTGGCAGATTAGTCAATCCCGCTCGACTTTTCTGCTCGCACAGCCTCGGAAGGCTACTTGACACAGCAGCTAATGCTTTTGGTCCGGAGAATAACCCTTTCGTTGCAGCAAGGTCATGATGCCCCCCACGATGGCCAGCAAAGAGCCTATCCAAAGGAAACTGATCAATGGCCGTTGACTAACCTCGAGGATTAAGACCTGGGGAGCCGCATCCGGATGGAACAGGCGCAAAACAACTTCTCCCCCCGGGTCTATTTCATCGAGGGCGAGAGCTACGCCTAGATCCGGGACATATGCTATTTCCTGCTCCCGACCATTAGGTCTAATGGTGAGGGCAGGCACCACCTGGTGTTCAGCCCCATCCGCGGCGATAGTCAGTTGGGTGGCCACCCTTCCCCCTTGATGCCCCTTTAAATCGAAACCGTGGAAGGTTACTTCATAACCACCATGGACTACTGTCTCTCCTTTACCAACGCGAAGACCGGGTCCCCAGTCGTATTGCAGACCCAAAGGAGTGATGTAAACATCGTTGAGCAATCCCCGGTTAATGTGGGGTTTACGCACCATCTCCCCACCCTGGGAGACTATCCTGGGAAAGGCTTTGAAGGAACCCCCTTGCCCCGTTAGCTCCAGCTCCAAACCGGATAGCGTCGCCCCGAGGTATCTGATTTCACGTCCCAAGGCTTGTCCAATTTCGCCGGTTCCAAGTACAACCCTCTCGGTGGTGCTGAAATTTGCCGACACAATGATTCCAAGGAGAATCATCGCCATTCCCCCATGGAGCAGATAGCTGCTCCGCCATCGAGATACAACCCAAGCGACGGCGTTGGTCAACAGGGCCACGAGGAAAACTCCGATGAACAACGCTTGGAGGGGCTGCCTTGTTAACGCTGCCATCGGCGTTGCCGCAGCTAGGACGAGGATCCCCGGGATGAATAAGGAGTGCCTGCGCTCTAGCCACGGAAAAGAAGCGATCAACAGTCCTCCAAGGAGAGCCAAAGGGAAGGTTCCCTTATTGTAAAAAGAAGCCTCCAAAGACGCCGGCCTGCCTAGCGCCGCGGTAATTAGCGGCGTAGCCGTGCCCAAGGCGACGATGAAAGCAGCACCAAGCAGGACAGCGATAGTTGCCGCCGAGGAAAAGCTAGCTTTCTGGCCCCGGAGGGTCTGCCACCGAGAACCCAAGACAGCTAAAGCCAGGACTCCGAACAAGACAATCTTTGTCAACAAGAGCCCACCCAACCCCAGGTCAGCAAAGGAATGGACGGAAAAATCGGCAAACAAACCGCTTCTGGTTACAAAGGTGCCCAAGAGAACCATCAGGTAGGTGGCGATGGCCAGAACAAAATTCGTTCTTGTAATGCCTGGTTTTTGCGACTGGCCATGAAGGAGAGCTGTGGTCATCAGCCAAGGTACCAAGGCCGCATTTTCCACCGGATCCCAGGACCAATAACCGCCCCACCCCAGTACCTCGTACGCCCAAAGCGCGCCGATGATAATGCCACTACCCAAGCATAGCCACCCAAACAGGGTCCAAGGCAGAGTTTTTTGGGCCCACTCACCCTCTTTGCGTTCCAGGAGGGCAGCCAAGGATAAGGCGAAAGGTATCGCTAATCCCACATATCCTAGAAAGATGATGGGAGGATGGATCGCCATCCAGGGATCTTGCAATAAAGGGTTCAGCCCTAGCCCTTCTGTGGGCGCTGCTTCAAGCAGGGCGAAGGGATTGTTGAGGAGCAGCAAAGTAATTAGCCCCAATTGAGTAAGGTTATAAAAAAACATCTCCAGCGGGCGGGCAGTTCGCGAGAAGACCAGCCCAACCCAGGCCCCAATCAACCCCCACAGGAGGATGCTGCCTTCGTGCCCCGCCCAGAAAGACGACACAAGGTACAGGGGAGGCAGGCTCGTACTCGTATGGTAGTATACATAAGCGTACTCAAACCGGTGGTTGATAAGCAGGAGCAACAATCTGAGGGCGGCCAGGCTCATGAAGAAGACGTGCCCGCGATAGACCCAGCGACATAGGTTCCCCATCGGCCTGCGACCCCAGCTGGCCAGCCCCCACCCTATGCCAGCAACCACTGACGATAAGAAAGCTGAGAGCACCATGGCTATTCCCCCCGATATTTCGACGGACATTTAACTAAGAGTCTTTGTGCTTGAAAGACTCCGTCTTTGTAGATCCCCACTGCCCCAACCCGTTCCGCCCCGTCGAAGCCGAAGGGACGAGCCCCATGATAGACGACGGGCATCACCTCGCCATGATCATCCCTGAGGAAGAACCGAAGTCCGGTCTCATCTTCCACGGTCTGGGGGAGCAAAATCCCGAGCACTTGGACGGTTCGGCTGGACTTCTTGGCCTGGGCAAAATCCACATAAGGAGTTAAACCGGAAAGGAAACTGCTGCTTGCCACGGCAAGGCTGAGGACGATCAAGAACCCAAGCAAGAAAGCTCTCCGGTTTGTCATTGTCCCTTCGGCCCCTTAAGCTTCCGATCGATGTACCATAGGTAGGCAAAGACCCCCAACCACGTTAGCAAGCTGACTATCAATACAGTGCTATTCTCCATCTCCATCGCCTCCCGAGAGTACTTCGGCCCTCCAGCGCAAGTTGTGCATCCAAACAAAAACCCCGGTGAAGCCGGCCAGAGCTGCTAAGAACACTTGCAGCATCTGCGGGTTCATATCCACCCTGCCCCCGGCATTGAGCAGGGGCGACGGGTGGAGGGTCACGTAAGCCCGAGGCAAGATGAAGACCAGAAACGGCACCACACTGAAAGCAAACACGACGTAGACAGCGCTCAACCGCGCCCGGCGGTGGGCATCGGCCAGTGTACCGCGGAAGGAGAAATAGGCAACGTAGATGAAAAACAGGACGACAATGGTCGTTTGCCGAGGATCCCAGTTCCAATACACACCCCATGTTTCCCGGGCAAATAGGGCCCCCGTAACGGTGGCTAATACGGCAAACAAGGTGCCGAGCTCCACCGCCGCAGAGGACTTGGCATCAAACCGCAGATCCCTGTGTCGAAGGTAGAAAATTCCCTGGACCATCGCCACTCCGTAGGCCAAGACGGCAACCCACGCCGCGGGCACATGGAAATAGATGATCCGCGAAAGCTCCCTTAGACCAGCGGCGGTCGGCGCGTACAAGAAAGCGCCAACAAGGACCAGCGTCATCCAAAGACCAAGGCCAGCCTTGAGCAGGTTATCCATCGATTCACTCCTCCCAAATGAACTTCACCAACAGCAAGGCGAAGGCACCTACCACGCCGGGATATAAGACCAACACCTGGATGCTATCCCCCGCTCCACCAAGGAGAGCGGCTGCTGTATCGGCGCTGGCTGCAATCAACAGGGGGAAGAGAATGGGAAAGGCAAGGACGGCCAATAATGGACCTTTCGCCTGGGTTCGACTGATGAGGGCAGCTACTAGAGTACAGGCCGCGGATAGTCCGCAACTACCAAGGAACATGGCCGTCAGGAATCGAGCCCAAGGACCTATTTGCAGGTTGAAGACAAGGATAAAAAGAGGCAATACCGCCCCTTGGGCCACCATCAACAGCAATAGGTTGAACAGGGCTTTCCCCAGGTAAACCCCTTCTACCGACGCAGCCATCAACAAGCCATCCATAGTCATTTGTTCCTCTTCCCGGAGGAAACTATACCCTAAGCCGGCAACGCTCAGGAAAAAAAGGATGATCCAAAGGAGGGCAGCTGCGACGACCTCGTCAGTTTCCGGAATCCCGAGGGCAAAACTGATTACCATCGTAGCAGTCACTCCAAAGAGTACTAAAACGCTGACTCCATGGCGACTGCGCAGTTCGGTTCTAATATCCTTCCGCAGGATGACTGCAGCTGCCCAAATGGATGAGTAATTCACCCCATTGAACCTCCCGGGGATCATTTGTCGCAATGACTACCACCCCTTCCTCTCGCTGCCGCAGGACTAGTTCCGCGACTATCCGCCTCCCCTCCTCATCTAGATGCGAACACGGCTCATCAAGGATCAGCACTTCAGGTCGATAGGCCAATGAACAAGCATATTTCAATCGTTGCCTCATACCGAGGGAGAAGGAGCCGACCAAGTCATTTTCTACGCCGTCAAGACCTAATCTGCCTAACCAGGAGTCCACATCAGCTGTTGTCCTCACCCCCCGTAGGGCGCAGGCCAACGATAGATTTTCCCGGGCTGTAAGCTCCGGATACAGGTTAATATCAGGAGTGACGAATCCGAGCCTCGGTCGTACCACAGCAAGGGGCAGCGGATCTGTGTCGCGGTAGTACATCACGCTACCTTCCCGAGGCGTCAGCAGACCCGCCAAAATGCGAAGCAAGGTAGTCTTCCCTGTTCCATTTGCGCCGGCGATCACGGCGGCCGAGCCAGGCCGCAGCTCCACGCTGAGATTACGAAACAGGAATCCTCTGCCATAGCCGTGTCCCACGTTGTCAAGCAACAACCGCGTACGCATGCCCCCCTTTCGTTGTCAGTATGCCCTTATGTTGGTTAACTTATCCATAGCCAAACGGTCACACACCGAGTCCAAGAAAGCACTATCAGACATATACATGGAATGGCATGAAAGGATTTATGTCATACTAATAGATAGCAAAGGAGGCGATGGCTTATGGAGCGATGGACAGCTGAGCAAGTTGAGTATCTACTTTCCCAGGTGGCCGAGGGCGAACGTGAAGGAATACCAGCCAAGAGAGTGTTTGAGAGACTGGAGAACAAGCCAGAGGTAGGCGGCCGCGGGGCTCAGGCAATAGCACAAAAGTATTACAATCTACAAAGGGCACGAAACATAATGAACCAAAGGGGCGATTCCCAGTCAAAACCTACGGCAATCAGGAAGGTTACTCCCGATATGAGCAAACATCAGCGCAGCAAGATCACGGCCGATGAGCTGGTGGGGTTGGAGTACGACTGGGAAGTACTAGAGGCTTTCGAAGGACTGCCCGACTACATCGCTGAACTTAACGGGAAGATCGCCGACCTAGAGAGAAAGCTCGAGGAGAGACCTAAGTTTGATTTTGCGTCCTTCGTCGGGGAGCTGGTGACCACAGCTCAGAGACTGCAACAGTCTCAAGAGTTGGAAAGGCTTGTCCTCTGCCAACGGAAAGAGATCGAAGCATTGCGGGCTAAGCTGTCGGAGTACGAAAACAAACTGTCCAATATCAAACAGGAATATGAAGATGCCTGCGGTTGGTTTGAAGTCTTTATGAACAGCTCGAGCGTCAAACAGATGATGTCGGTGGGGGACATTAAACGCCATATGAAAACCACCCTCGACAAGTGGGGCAACGTTCTTCAGATAGAGTTCGAAGAGGAAGAAATACAAGATGAACACCAAGCAGGATGACTTGGCCGGACTGTCCGGCCTTTCTAAGTCTCCTGCAGATTGACGCCAATGATTCCGCCGATGGTCGAGGCCGCAACACAGAGTAGGCCCCGGCCCACCAAGGAGGCCCCCTTCACAACCTGATCGTCACCGAACCGCGAAAAGACGATGAAATAGATCAGCCCGACCAAGGCCCCGTGTAGCCAACCGGCCCGTTCTGCCTTCAAACCACCATAAATCCCGCCGACAAAAAGGCTCAGGCAAGCAAAAATCCGCATCAGTGGGATTAGGTTAACCTCAATATTCGTAATGAAGACGACTGCTCCCACCAAGACAGAACCGCACCCTAAAACGGCTAGGGTTAACCCGAAACCACCTAACAAAGCTAAAGGTTGGATAATCCCCGGCGACTGTCCCCCTCCATTCTTCTTGACCGGACGGGCAGGCATAACTCCTACTCCCCTTTTCGTGGTCTACGTAGTAGAAGATATGCCCCCAGATAGGATTTATGCCACCGGGATCAGGAAGGCCCCCGACCGGGGGCCTTGACAGGTTATTCCGCCTCTTGCTTGGAGGCCTCAATGACTTGTTCCGCCAAGTTGGCTGGGACTTCCTCGTAACCTTCAAACTCCATGGTGTAGTCTCCCCGTCCTTGGGTCATGGACCGCAAATCAATGGCAAAGCGGGTCATTTCCGCCTGGGGCACCAACGCCCTGATGATCTGTCTGTCTTGCTTTGGCTCCATCCCCAAGATCCTGCCTCGTTTCTTGTTGAGATCGCCCATCACATCACCCATGTACTCTTGCGGCACTTCAACCTCGACGCGCATGATGGGCTCGAGCAGTACCGGGCGGGCATCAAGGAAGCCCTTCTTGAAAGCCATGGAAGCAGCAATCTTAAAGGCCATTTCGGAGGAGTCGACACTATGGTAGGAGCCATCCACGAGCGCCACCTTGACATCGACCACAGGGTAACCCGCAAGGACTCCTTCCTCCATAGTCTCCCGTATGCCCTTTTCGACAGCTGGAATGTACTGCTTGGGAACTGCTCCGCCGAAGATTTTGTCTTCGAAGACTAATCCTTCACCAGGGGCAGCCGGCTCCATCTCCAACCACACGTGGCCGTATTGGCCTCGGCCGCCTGTCTGCTTCTTATGCTTGCCCTCGACTTTTACCTTGCCCCGCATGGTCTCGCGGTAAGGGATCTTAGGCGGAGCCAATTCCACATCGACGCCGAACTTTTTCTGGAGACGGCTGGTAATAATCTCCAGATGAAGCTCTCCCATTCCATGGATCAAGGTCTGTTTTGTTTCCACCGTTCTTTCCGTCGAGAAGGTCGGGTCTTCTTCCGCCAAGCGGGTCAAGCCAGCTCCTACCTTTTCCTCGTCGCCCTTGCTCTTCGGCTGTACTGCCATAGCCATCTTGGGCGCGGGGAATTGGATAGGCTCGAGGACGATCGGTTGATCCTTGGCACATAGAGTATCGTTAGTAGTCGTCACCTGGAGCTTGGCAACGGCAGCGATGTCTCCAGCCGCTACTTGCTCGACCGGGTCTTGCTCTTTTCCTGTCAGCAGGAAAACCTGACCGATCCGTTCGTCCTTGTCCTTGTTGGCATTGTATACTTGGCTATCCGACTTCAGCACGCCGGAATAAACCCGGAAAATCGTGAGTTTCCCCACGTAGGGGTCAGCCATCGTTTTGAAAACTAGAGCGCGTAGCTGCTCGTCAGTAGAAGGCTGTCTGACTGCATCCTCTTCCGTCTTTGGATTGGTCCCGTGGATGGCGCCTGCATCAACAGGCGAAGGCAAGCACTCGATGCAGTAGTCCATCAACAGGTCAATGCCGGCCAGCTTGCTTGCTGAACCACACAAGACGGGAATAACATCCCCGTTCTTGGTCGCCATGCCCAAGCAAAGCTCAACCTCTTCCTGGGTCAAGGCTTCACCCTCAAGATACTTCATCATCAATTCCTCGTCGCCAACGGCTACCGCATCAATGAGGGCCTCTCGGTAGGACTCGGCTTCGGACAGCAAGTCGCCCGGGATCTCACTCTCGACAAATTTCCCCTTATCATCGGCTACATACGCCTTCATCTTGACTAGATCGACGATCCCTTTGAAGCTGTCTGCGGCCCCAATGGGGATTTGGATTGGAACAGCCTTGTTGCCCAGCTTTTCCGTGATCTCGCCTACTACTTTGGCGAAATCGGCATTCTCCCGGTCCATTTTGTTTATGAAAATCATCCGGGGCAGATTCCGTTCATCCGCGTAGCCCCAAACCTTATCGGTGCCAACTTCCACTCCGGAAGCAGCACAAACGACGACAACCGCACCTTCTACGACGCGAAGAGCAGCTTTGACCTCGCCGGCGAAGTCGAAATACCCCGGAGTATCGATTACGTTCAGCTTGTGCCCTTTCCATTCACAGGGGCCTAAGGAAGCACTGATTGATATGTTGCGCCGGACTTCCTCCGGGTCATAGTCTAGAGTTGATGTGCCGTCATCAACCCGACCTAATCGCTTAGTGGCTCCAGCTGAAAACAACATGCTTTCAGCAATCGATGTCTTACCAGCACCGCCATGGGATACTAGTGCTAGGTTGCGCAGTTTGTCAGAAGAATAACTTTTCAAACAGCATCTCTCCCTCACTTACCAATAGATCGCTAGTTCACCTTCAATAGCTCTGTGCCCAGTGTACCGCGCCATGCGAGAGTATTCAGCTAAAACTTCGCCGATACTCTCCCATATCCTCCCCTTAAACAGCCCGAGATCTGCTTCAGGATTCCCCTCGTTTAACAATTCTAGCCCGAATTATGCCCTCATCCTTGCCTTTGTACTCGTCAGAACAACTGCAGCTGTTCAATCCGTCTGTCAGCGTCATCGTCGGGCTCTTCCGCAGCCAATAGCTCCATTCCGGTCATGATTTTCTGCAGTCGATCAACGTCTTGGCGATAGATATCGGCCCGGTCCCTTCGGTAGAGAACGTAGGCAGGATGAAACATGGGGAAGATGGGTACTTCGTAGCCTGTTATCAACCGACCATGTCGTTTGGTTATCCCCCCTTCATTGGTCAGGGCCTTTAGGGGTATATTCCCTAAGGTGACTATCAGGCGTCTAGGCACACGTTTAAGATCTCCTTCAAACCAGGCTCGACAGGCAGCCATCTCCTCATCGGTAGGAGCCCGATTGCTCCGCCCATCATTGGTAGGACGACAGTGAACAACATTTGTTATCCAAACCTGGGTCCGATCGAGCCCTAACAACTCCAGCACCCGGTTCAAGACTCGACCAGCTGCTCCCACAAAAGCCTCCCCCTGGAGGTCTTCATCCCTACCCGGGGCTTCGCCCAAGAACACGATGGGGCTGTCTGGCCAACCGCTGCCGATCACTACATTGTTTCGTAACCGATGCAACCCACATGAACGACATGAGCGCATCTTCTCATGGAGTTCAATCATACATCTCCCCACCTGCTAAGGCTGAATCCAAAGGGTTCGTGTGCGATCATTCCAATCCACAAAACCACCGAGGGCAAAACGAACGAAATCGACGGGAACGTAGGTCACACCCTCTTGGATAAAGGGACTGGCAGATAGGATTCGGCTTTGTCCATTGACTTCGATCTGCTGCCCATCTGGTTTAAGAATAACATACAGACTGTCCTTTAGGATCGTAATGCTTTTCGTCTCTCGATCCCAAGCCATGGTCAGCCGGAACAGTTCGCTGATGTCCCGTAAGGATATCCAGAGGTTGCCCCTTCGTTGGACGGGGGGATGGAGCAACTGAATTGGCTGTCCGTCAAAAAAGGCTCGATAATAGTCTGCAGGGACAGGTCGCCAAAGGTGAACAACATCCCTGTCCGTCGCCACTAAGAATTCCCCAGTGGGAAGATGCAAGACGGTCTTCACTACACCGATAGGACCACTGAACCAGACTTCCTCCAGACCACTTCTGGAGGCCTTCCACACGCCAACTCCCGGAAGGGGCAGAGTTGCTCCGCCGATGAAAGCCGGCTGGTCATCAATCTGTCCGAGGACAGGCGCCTCCATGTTCAACAGAGGGTCTGAGAGACTCCAGCTCAAGACAAAAGTCTCCCCGTTCCACCGGTAAGCATAGAGCACATCCTGTCCGGTACGGAGCCACAGCTCCCTGTCGGCTCCTTGGAACACACCTGTCAGCTGTCCCCATGGGTAATTCTTCCACACGGTGAGCATTTCGCCCTCTACCCACTTGAGGACTTCAACGGCACTCTCATCGCCCACAACCAGCTCCGACCGACCATCGCCGTCATAATCTGCAACCAACAATAAGTGCAGAGGAATGTCCCCGGGGCTAACCCACAATTGTTCCAGCCCGCTTTCATCTAGTTGAAATAGATGGACCGATCCCTTTTCCGTCAAGGCGACGAACTCTTCACGACCTGTTCCCGTCAAGTCGGCAGACAGTATTTTCTTGACGGGGGACCATAGGTAGCTGCTTCGTTGCACCTCGACTGCCTGCGAACCCATCAGTCGAAAACAACGAACCGTTCCCGCCTGTCCCGTGCCCACGATTAGCCTGCCGGGGCCAGCGACACATATGCTAGTCACGGAAATGCCCGGCAGCTCCAGCTCCCAGGCAAGCTCCAAGGCATCCCCTCCACGCCTTAGAACCTGTATCCGATCGCCCTGCGCTACCAGAATTTCCTCCTGTCCGTCTCCCGTCAAATCCCCCCAGCCCACCGAGGTGACCTCGGGAAAATGCTCAGCCCAAGTCTCGACAAATGCTGCCGGCGAAGCTTCTATATTAGTGCCAAACGTACCGATGAGGAATAAACCGACAAGCAACAGGGCCCTCAACGACATTCACCTCCTCTCCGATCCCATAAGTCCCATATTCTTAAATCCACTCTTCGATTCCTGCTTCCATGGGACTTCGTAGCAGACGTTGGGCCGCCAGGGCGGTCACTAGGCCAATCCCTCCCGTACAAAAGAAGATGCCCCGAAGACCTATCAACTCCGACATCATCCCAGACAAAGCAGGACCTCCGAACATCCCCAACGCATAAGTAGCTTGGAAGAAGCCCATTGCTGTTCCTTTGCGCGCATCGGGCACCCCCTGGATGCTCATGCTCATCAGTGAAGGTAGGATAAGCCCCCTACCAAAACCGCTTAAGGCTTGGATCACGTAGAGGAATTGCAGATTGTCAATGAGCGGAATCAGGATGCTGCAACAGGATACGACCAGCAACCCGCCAATAACAACGCGAGCTTCTCCAAATTTCTCGGCCCACAAGGCCCCTCCGATCAGGGAGGCTGCAGCCATGGCCACAAAAGCCGTTGCCGATAGAAAGCCAAGCTGCATCGCCGTTGCTCCCAGCCTGGCCGCGTAGACTGGTGTGAACCCGTAAAGGGTCACGAAGACTACATACTGACTTAGAACGGCGATGAGGGAAACGCTCAGTAGCCGCTTATTTTTCCCCATCGAGGCCATCTCGACTAATGAAATCGCCGACTGGGGTTGGGGCTTTTCTTTCACCATGGTCGACAAGACTAATCCCACCAGGGCCAGTAGGCCGCTACAGAAAAAAGGCGCTCCCCATCCGTACTTGTCCGCTAAGAATCCACCTGCTAAGGTTGATGCCATCTCCGCCGAAAAGGTAGTGGCTGTTATCAACCCGATGGCCTGGCTGCCCTTATCTGGTGGAAAGTAACTGCAGAAAAGCACGGTAAATACTACCCAAGCGGAAGCAGCCACACCCCCTAGACCCCGGTATATCAGCATGTACCTCGCATCTCCAGCACACCAGAGTCCAAAACCACTAAAAGCAGCGATTACGAAGGCAAACATAATAAAAGGCTTGCGACGACCAATTCGATCGGACCACACGCCCAAAGGTACACGCAGCCACAACTGGGCAAATCCATAAGAACTAATGATCAGTCCAACTAATGATAATGACGCCCCGAGTCGTTCCGCCTGGGGGCCTAACACCGGCAGGTACACATACAACGAACTCCAAAACATGAAGGTCATCAAGGCAAAAATCCTACGGGCACTCCGCAACAGCATCCCTCCAATCCATGTGTTAGTTCCCCTTTCTTGGAACCCACTCCTGCCACCAGACTCACAGCAACCTCAACTTAATCCCTCCCTCGCTGCGAACACTATGCCAAGGCGCGCCTTTTCTGAAACCCAAACAAAGCATGCCCGTCATAATCGCGGCAAGGGCACGTCATGGTTTTCGGTGTGTTTCTCCACTTGACTGTACCCTGACAATATCACAGACCAACACAGCAACCGCGTCTGTGTAAAATGTTTGTGGGAAAAGATGGGATGGAGACTGAGGAAGACCTCTGAGAAAGAGGAACGAGAAGCCGATCCTCGAAATAGAGTTAATGGCAAAAAAA
>JAAYLE010000018.1 GCA_012522085.1 Bacillota bacterium
CGCCTTCGATCACCAAATCAACGCCCAAGCTGGTGAAAATGTCAGTGAGCCCATCGCCCGATACGACTGCCACTACCCCAAGGGGCTTGATGGGCGTATTGGCTGCCTGGCGATTCTGCTCGTCCATATTGTTGATCTGGACTTTTGTCAGCGCGCCCCGCTTGAGGCACTCCTCTAGGACCAGTCCTGGATGGTTGCTGTGGATATGGACCTTGACTGTTGAATTATCTCCTACCACCAGCAGCGAATCCCCATATTCCATGAGGCTCGCCCGGATCTCCTCCGTGTTTAGGCCTTCACCGATCAACAAAAACTCCGTGCAGTAGCGAAACTCGATGGCCTGGCGAACGATGCCCTTGATGGGGGCTGATACAGTGCCATTGCGGTCCTCCTGGAGCAGGTCATCTGGTGAGATTTCATCGAGTTCGGGCCAGTTAGTTAAGGCCTCCACTGCGCCCCGAGCAGCTACTACCAAGCCTGCCCCTCCTGCATCCACAACCCCCGCTTCGCGCAAAGCGGGCAGCATGTTGGTCGTCTGTTGCAGGACTTCTTCAGCATAGGCCAAAACAGTACGAGAAAAGCTGATCACATCTTCATCGAGGGTATTGTGACGAGCCATCTTGGCCGTCTCCCTAGCCACCGTCAGCATTGTGCCTTCGACTGGTCGCAAAACCGCCTTGTAGGCCGTTTTGGCCGCTTCCTCGAGGGCAAGGGCTAAATCCCTTGGCGTGGCCGCTTCCAAACCTGCCAAAGCCCGCGCAAAGCCTCTGAACAGCTGGGATAAAATAACCCCTGAGTTGCCTCTGGCCCCCATCAGCGAACCACGAGCTGCTGCTTCAACCTTGGCCCCCAGGGATGTAGCATCGGTCTTGATGGTTTCTTCCACAGCGGCCAGCAGCGTCATATACAAGTTTGTCCCTGTGTCACCGTCGGGCACGGGAAAGACATTCAGGGCATCAACCGCTTTTTTCTCCAGGTTCAACATCTTAGCCGCGTGCAGGATGAGTTTCTCGAAATCGTTGCCGCCGATCTTTTCCAGCTTCAAGAACTTGTACCTCACTTCCGCTGCCTAGTGCCCTTTAGCCGGGGTTTTTACATCGGACACACGTACCCCTTGGACATTTATATGCACTCGATCCACCTCTAGACCTAGGAGGTGCTCAACTGAGTACTTGACTTTACCCATGACGTTGTCAGCTACGGTTGCGATTCTAGTGCCGTACTCCACAACAATGTGGAGCCCGATGACCAGTTTCCCATCTTCCAGCTTCACATCGACTCCGCGGCTGAAGTTCTCCCTATTGAGCAGTTCAGCCAAACCATCCTGCATACTACGGGGCGCCATCCCCACCAGACCATAGCATTCGGTCGCGGCGATGCCCGCAATGGTGGCGATGACTTCCTCCGTAAAATTGACAGTCCCCAGTTGGGTTTCAAAACCCTTCACCATGTCCTTCCATCCCCTCGTATTAACTTGTGATTTCCCGGCCATCATGGATGCCTGACTGGCACCTCGTCAAGTTATTTATCCCCTTTTTGATTGCCCTCGGCAACCACTCATAATGGATTCATGACTAGCTCGCCAAGTTCCTGCCCAATCCATGACGCGCAAACACATCCCCGCTCTCTAGGTGAACCCTAGAGAACTGCAAATGGATGTCTACCGGGGAAAAATCACAGGGTGACGCCGTGACGGCGTTATCACCTTCGGATGGCAGCAAAGTCAAGCTAAACGCCATTGGTCAGTAGGCTTCTGCCCGTAAAATGTCTTTTTCTGGCTCCTCACCCATTCTTGACTATATTGTAGTCGGTAAGCCCTCAAAAGTAAACCCCTGGCCTTTCTTGTCAAGGTACCCCCCCTATGGTACAATTGACGCGGTGTCGTGTACGGCGATGAGGAGGTGTGATTATGGCCAGAAGATGTACTGTGTGTGGAAAAGGAACCGAGACGGGAAACAACATCAGCCATTCCAACGTTAAGACAAGGCGCCGCTGGAAGGCTAATCTGCAGCGCATCCGGATTCTCGACAAAGGAGTGCCCCGAAGGGCCTACGTGTGCACTAAGTGCATCAAGTCAGGCAAGGTGGCCAGAGCCATGTAAGGCTCTTCCAGGACTTCGCCCAAAGGACGGAGTCCTTTTTTTATGCCTTCTGTCGCGAGTGCAGGATCAGCGAGACGGCAATCGCGCAGATGACAGCCTCGGGTACGAGATAAGATAGGTTGTATACTAACGAATAGCTCCAGGTATGCCAGCCTTCCCAGGCATAAGCCGCAAAAAAGATGGCGCCTGAGCATGTGTGAATGGCGAGGCGTCCCAACGTGCCCAGGGCTACCCCCAAGCCAGGACGGGAAGGCAAAAGCCCCGCCAGTCCAACCAAAGTATATGCTGCAGGATAGTCTAAAATGAACTGGATTGGGTGGGCAACGTACGGATCAGTTACCAGCTGTACAAAACCATAGACGGCCCCACCCACCATGCCCGTCGCGCTGCCCCGCCTCAGGCTCAAATACAATATAGGCAGCATCTCCAAGGATACTGAGCCTCCCTGGGGCATCCGAAAAATCCTGATCAGTCCCAAGACGGTAGCTAGAGCTGCCGACATGGCGATTTCAACAATCAGAGTTGTCCTCTTCCTTGTCAACACCCATTCCCTCCATTTCCTTGACCAAAGCGATCAAGAAAAGTGCAGCCGTGGCCGCACTCTCCTGCCTATTCTCTGCCCGCCTATGGGGGCAAGTCTCCTATCTATTCGACAGGAATGTTAGTGATCCTTCCCTCCTCCCGCTTGGGGGGTTTCCAAAAGAGGGTAAGATGGAGGAAAACGCCTTTGTCGGGTGAATTTAGCGGCAGCTCCAACTGAAGGCGATAGTCCCAAAGACCTCCGGGTGACAGGAAAATGCCGGGTCTTAGTGAGAAACTGTTGCCGGAAGTCCACTGCAGTTCTCCCGAAAGTGCCGTTACACGGTTGACTGCGAAGTCAACCCCCAGACTCCCGGACCAAAGCCCTCCACTTTGGAGTGGCAGATCACCCCTCACCGTAAAAAGCAGCGGATCCCAAATACTGCTCACAAGGAAAGTCAGTCCCCATTCGGGGGGATGAGGGGGTTGGACTTTTGTCTGCAGGGCCACGCGGCGGTCCTCGCCCCACCAGATCCCAACTCGAAGGGGACCGATGGAACGAGAGACTTCGCTGCTTGCCAAGGGAAGGAGCCCACTTTCCGTTTGCATCCAACCAGCCCGCCGCTCTATCTGACCTGTCCAAGGCAGGCCGATTTGCACTTCCGTTCCCTTCGGCCCCGAGAGCCAGACCGAAGCGTCCAGAATATGGAGCCTTTTTTCCTCGTGCCATTGGGTCGGGGGCCACAGACCGGTACCTATGGACTGACCCGTGTAGTACCCATAGGAGACTTGCCACGTCGCGGCCAAGGCTCCACACCCAAGAGTCAGCACCAAAGCAGCAATAAGGCTCAATCGACCCATGTATACGACCCTCCCTTCTTGACAAGGCCGAGTCGTTTCAGCAAGGCCAGACGGTTCTCCACAATGGCTGCGCTTTCCTGCTGCCAGCTGCCGCCCTCGGCCGGATCGATGATGATCAGAGTAATCGGGGTCCACCACTGCCTGAGAACCGCCAACGGCATAGCTCCGAGGCCCCAGGCCGGATCGGCCAGGACTACATGATCCTCCACGAGTCCGAGGGCCAGACAAAAATGCCCGACGGGTCTGGCCAAATGGAGGAGGAGGGGCGGCAAACCCCTTTCCAGATAGCGGCACAACCCATCCTCGTCCATCATCAACCCTTTCGGTTCAAAGCCTAGTTCCTTAGCCCAGCGGGCCAATTGGGCTAGGCTTGTCCGCGATCCTGTGAACGTGAGGGGCTCAGACAGGCCGTAGTAGTTGCGAAGCAGGGTTGCCAGTGCTGCTTGACCACAACCTCCATCTCCTCCCTGGGCTATCAGGTCGTGCCACTGGATGTCCGCGTAAGAAGTCATTTCCTTAAGGGGTGGTCTTTTCCATCCATGGCAAGGAAAGACCAAGAGGAGTAGGACGAGGCAGAATACTAAGACAGGGCAGCGGCGATACCCGCTACCCTGCACAGGCTGCGTCGACGAAGCGGCAAAGTTCCATGCCCCGGATACACCAGCCATGCCCATGTGAGAGTTTTTGTGTCGATCATTCGCGCATTTGGGATTGTGGGTCTTGCCCACCGCGTTCGTTTGCTCCAGGCAACCGCCCCTTCCTGTGTGTACTCGCCCTCGACGCAGACCAGATCCCTCCTTTCAGGTATAACTAGTATAAACAACATCTGCACATAAGTCAAGGACTAGTGCACTCAATTTTAACAGTGATTCCCTCGGTCCCTGATGCACGCGGCGGTCAGTTGGCCTCTCTCGTGAACCGATGGCCCGTAGTTGGTATTGTCAGTCTACCGGACCTACGCTATCGGTTTCCCCTACACCTGCAAGTTCACCGGTTCTCTCCTACTCGCTGTCAAGGAGCTCGGCCGAGAGTACATTACAACTTAACGCGGCGGCTTGAGGAGTAACCGATTGCGGGTGAGTCGAAGACATGCTTCGGCGGCACGGTGCGAAAGGGAAAAGCCTGGCTCCTCACACGCAAGGGGAGGGTCCAGGCTTATGTCAGCCCATAGTCAGAATCCTAAGGGGGGTTCGGCGCTCCTTCGATCAAACAAGCTGCAAAACCAGAGTCCCCATGGCGGCCTATAGTCTTCCTCCTACTTCCACCAGGGAATCTTCAAGGATATCCAACATCTCGTCGACTTCGGAGCTGGTGATGATGAGGGGCGGCGCCAGTGCTATGTAGTCGGGCCCGCACCGCATAATGAGACCCCGCTTCCTGGCTGCCTGGTCGATCATCTTCACGATGGGAACTTCTGGGCCGAAGGGTTTCTTCGTTTCCCTGTCCTGGACAAACTCCATTCCTTGCAACAGACCTATGCCCCTGACATCGCCGATGAAAGCAAACCGCTCCTTGAATGCCTCGAGCTTGGCGCGGATCCTCTCGCCCATCGCCCTTCCATTGGCAATGGCGCCCTTTTCCTTGATTTCCTGGAGGACGGCATGGCCAGCCGCGCAGGCGACGGGATTGCCCGTGTAAGTGTGGCCATGGTGAAACTCACGTCGGTCGCCCGACTTACCGGCAAAGGCTGTTCGAATCTCCTCGGTGAACAACGCGGCAGCCAAAGGCGCATAGCCCCCGCTCATCCCTTTCCCGCAGCAGAGGATATCGGGGCGTACCTGAAAGTAATTGGCAGCGAAAGGCTCGCCTAGACGGCCGAAGCCAGTGATTACCTCATCATAGATGAGCAGGACATTGTATCGATCACAGATGTCCCTTACCAGCTGATGGAAATCCGCCGGTGGGACGATGAAGCCTGCCGAGGAGATCATCACCGGATTGAGGATAATGGCATTGACGGTGTCCGGGTCTTCGTTCTTGATAGTGTACTCCACCAGTTGGGCACAGGTGATCCCGCAGCGGGGGTATTCTTGACCAAATGGGCAACGATAACAGTAAGGTGGATAAAGATGGATGACCCCTACTGTCAGCGGCTCATAGGGAGATCTTCGTTCCCAGCCTCCCGATACGGCGGTGGCGCCAGCGGTACACCCGTGGAAAGAGCCGTAGGTGGCCAGGATCTTGTATTTGAGGGGACTCCCCGTCTGACGGTGATATTGCCGCGCCATTTTCATCGCTGTCTCGGTAGCTTCCGACCCGCCGCTCAGGAAAAACACTCCATCCATACCGGCAAACTCCAGCAGGTCCTGCGCGTAGCGGAGGGCGGCCGGGTTTGAACTATGCATCGATGGATGGAAGCAGAGTTCTTGCATCTGGGCGTACATAGCGTCGATCACTCGCTTGTTGCCGTGCCCGATGCCCACAACAAAGACTCCAGACAGGCCGTCGATGTAGCTGTTGCCTTGATCATCATAAATCCTTACCCCTTCCCCCCGGGCGACTACGAACGGGTCCCGTCCAAACTCCTCCATCTGGGCGAAGGGAATAAAACTCCGGGCGTAAACATCCTTGGCCAAGGCGGACACTCCTTTCTGGGGAGAGAATAGCGGCCGTTACACATCTCTATATAGTGCTTATTTCCCCTTTTCGTCTGAACTTTCCTGCCATTTGACCGGAGGTGCGCGGGAAGAAAAAGGGGCCCCCTTCAGGGCCCGTCGACTAGACCGTTCTAAGCTCAGCGATCATCCTTCCGGGATCCGGGGAGCGGAAAATCGCCGACCCGGCGACCAGGACGTTGGCTCCCGCGGCTACCACTTGTGGAGCCGTCTGCAAATTGATGCCGCCATCAACTTGAATGTCCACCGACAGATCCTTGGCAGCAATCAATCTCCGCAACTCCTCGATCTTTGGCAGCATGGTAGAGATGAACGGCTGACCGCCAAACCCCGGGTTAACTGTCATTACTAGGATGAGATCGACGTCCTCTAAGACGTGGAGGATCGCGTTTAGGGGAGTTCCTGGATTAAGCGCCACGCCAGCTTTGACGCCAAGCTCTTTGATCTGTTGGACAACCCGGTGAAGGTGGACGCAAGCTTCGGCGTGGACGGTGATGAGACCCGCGCCTAGCTCGGCAAAGCGAGGAATGTAGGTCGAGGGATTCTGGATCATCAAGTGGACATCAAGAAACTGATCGGTGATGCCGGGCAGAACCTCCATGATCGGAAAGCCAAAGCTGATGTTGGGCACGAAATGGCCGTCCATCACATCGACATGAAGCCAGTCGGCATCCTTCACCCGACACAAATCCTCGGCCAATCGGGAAAAGTCCGCGGACAAAATCGAAGGGGCTATCTTAATCATCTAGTCAGGCGACCTGGGGCTAGTCGCCCTGCCTCCTTTCGGGAATTACTAGTATTTTCGTCGTTGGTAGCTTTGAATCTCTTGTAGGAAGATCGAATAACTCCGGTACCGCCGTGCATCGACCTCTCCCCTATCCAATGCCTCCTTGACGGCACAGTTGGGCTCTTGGTCATGCAAGCAGCCAGTGAATTGGCAGCCTTCCGCCAACGCAGCCATTTCCGGGAAGCATTGGCCAAGGTCAGAGGGTTCCACATGATTCAACGACAGCCGGCTGAACCCTGGGGTGTCGGCAACCAGGCCTCCCTCCGGGAGGGGCAGCAGCTCTACGCTCCGGGTGGTGTGGCGGCCCCGCTGCAACCGTCTGCTGACTGAGCCCACCTGCTGTGAAGCTCCAGGTATGATGCAATTAAGCAGCGCCGACTTGCCGACCCCGGAGGCCCCGGCGAAGCAAGAGATGCGTCCAGCGAGGGCTTCCCGCAGGGGCCCTATCCCCTCCCCCGTCCTAGTACTAGTGTAGAAAGTGCGGTAGCCCAGCCGGGCATACAAGTCACCCTCGGGTTCGTCGACGAGGTCAAGTTTGTTGAAGCAAATCACTGATTCGAGCCCCGCAGCAGCCACCAGCACCAGCAAGCGATCTAAGAACAACCAGTCGGGGGCGGGCTGCGTCAAGGAGATGACGATCACCACTTGGTCCACATTGGCTATGGGAGGACGGGTCAGCGTTACCCGCCTGGGGAGAATCTCCTCCACCGTTTTCTCTGCCGGTTTGATCCGCACCCTGTCCCCCGGCAGGATCCCATCCACTTCCAGCTTCAACCGACCCCGCAAGCGACAAATGTACCTTTGACCGTCAGCCAGTACATGGCAGAAGCCGCCGACCCTCTTAAGGACTACTCCGGTCTTCATCCTAAATGACGGCCTCCTTGTACATCTCGCCGCCAATGTAGACTTGTACCTTGACCTGTTTGCCTTTTCCTTCAACGCGTACGGTGAAAGTATCACCCCCTGGGTGTTGTTGCCGATAGACTTCCTGTATTCCCCGTTCGTCGATGACTAGGATGACTACCTCCCGCTGGGGACCTGGAGGTATGCTGATGCGCACATCGGCCCGGCGCAGATTAGTCCCTCCCTCGGGGGTCCAGTCCACCGTTGCCTGTTGGTCCGTCGGTGGGGCCTCAGCGGGAGGTTTGCCCGTCGGTCCACTGCTGTAGACCAAATCAACCTCTTCGCCTCTGATTACCTCGGTATTGGCCGGGGGATTCTGATCGAGAATGATTCCGTAAGCCTTGGAAGAGATTTCCGGCCAAGTATTTCTCACCTTCAGCCCCAACACCTCTAAGTCTTGGACCGCCTGCTCAATGGGCAGACCCCGCAGATCCGGCATGATCAACGAAGGGGCTGGTTCTGGACCTTGGCTGACGACGAGATCAACCTTTACCCCGGTGGTCAACCGCTGTCCCGGGGCCGGCTCTTGGCCAACCACCTGACCGGTGGGAATCATCGGATGGGGCTCCTGGGACACTTCTCCCACGGTAAGACCGACTCTACCGAGGGCGACTCTTGCCTCCCGGAGGGACAGCCCAATGACGTTAGGTATGGTCACCAACTCCGGGCCTCGACTAACCGCCACATAAATCGTCCGGTGCTTCTTAACTTGCCGATTGGCCGGAGGGTTTTGGGAAACGATGTGATTCACCGGGATCTCATCATCAAAAACCCGCTTATCCACATCGAGACGCAAATCCCGCGCCGCGAGGATTTCGGCCGCTTCTTCCACGTTTAGCCCCACCAGATTCGGGACTGCTACCTCTTCGGGGAAAATCAAGGCGGGTAGGCGTTGGGCGGCCCAGAAAACGCCGGCTAGGAAGAAGATGAAAAACAACGTTACATAGAGCCAACCCCGCTTCGTTCTCTTGGCACTCACCTCACCGCCTCCTTGCACAGTATGAACGGCTGTCTCCTCGAATTGGTCCAGCTGGGGGATGATCTGGGTTGCTTCGTCGACTTCCTCCTTCAAGGTCGGAACGATCCTTTGCAAATCGACCAATATCTCCGCCGCACTTTGATAGCGGTCCTTGGGATCCTTGGCCATGGCTTTGGCAACCACTTTTTCCAAGGACGCGGGGACCCTGGGATTGATCTTGCGCAAAGGTGTCGCTTGTTCGTGGATTTGCTGCATCGCGATGCTGATAGGACTTTCCCCGGTGAAGGGAAGCCGACCGCTAACCATTTCGTATAAGACAACCCCAAGGGAATACAGGTCCGACTGGGGCTCAACATTTTGCCCCCTGGCTTGTTCAGGAGAAAAGTAGTGAACCGAGCCGATGACGATCCCTGTCTGAGTCAAAGTGACGCTGCTCGCCGCCCGGGCTATCCCGAAATCAGTCACCTTAACCTGGCCATCTTCGGTGATCAATATATTATGGGGCTTAATGTCCCGATGGACCAGTCCATGCCGATGGGCATGGTCGAGCGCCTGGGCGATGCCCTGGGCGATACTGACAGCCGTCTTCACCGGCAACGGGCCCTGTTCCCTAATCAGCTCTTTTAAATTGCGGCCGCTTACGTATTCCATCACAATGTAATGGACGCCTTGCTCCTGACCCACATCGTAAATATTGACTACGTTTGGATGGGACAGGCTGGCCGCAGCTTGGGCCTCCCGCCGGAACCGTTCGACGAATTCTGTATCACTTGCATATTGCTCCCTTAAGATCTTGATGGCAACGGGCCGGAACAGAAGGTTGTCCCGGGCTTCATACACCTGGGCCATACCTCCTTCGCCCACCTTCGCCAGAATCTCATATCGATTGGCCAAAATTTGTCCGATCATTTAATAGCCACCTTCTATGTTCCATGGGACGAGCTGTCGTGTAAGCCCAAGGCTGCTCCTAATACAGCCCGGGCGATCGGTGCGGCAACGAGTCCGCCTGCGCCCCCCTGTTCGACCACGACAGCCACAGCTACTTGGGGATTTGTCAGGGGAGCAAAACCAATGAACCAGCTATGGGCTTCGCCATGAGGGTTCTGGGCGGTACCTGTCTTGCCCGCCACCCTAATCCCAGGCAGTGCTGCCTCCCTGCCCGTGCCTCCTTGCACAACAGCATTCATAGCTTGGGCCACTCGACTAGCATGGACTGTCTTCAAGGGGCGGGCCAAAACTTGCGGACGCGTCCGAGCCTTGACGGTCCCGTTTGGCCGCCGGACCTCCATCACCAGATAGGGCCTCATGGCGACTCCGCCGTTGGCGACTGTTGCCGCCAGCATTGCCATGTGCAAGGGTGTCACCAACAGCTCCCCCTGCCCTATCGCCAACTGGGCCAGCTCTCCCTGGACCGTCGGCTCCGGCACATGGCCGCCTTTGGCCGGGATTTCCAAAAGAAGCGGCCGGTCCAGCAGCCAATCGCGGGCCATCTGGTGGAAGCCCTCCCAGCCCAAAGTGAGGCCGATTTGGCCGAAGACTACATTTGACGACACGGCCAAGGCATCGACAAGTCCCAATGAGCCGTAAGCTTTCCGCCCCGGATTTCCCAGGACGTAGTCGCCTATCCTCAAGCTTCCCCGGTCTTCGAAAGTCTGCTCCCAGTTGACAGCGCCCGTCTCTAGCGCCGCGGCCAAGGTGAACACCTTGAAAGCCGAACCCGGCGGATACAGCCCCTGGGTTACCCTGTTCAAAAGGGGACTGTCCGGATGGGTCCGCAGTTGGTCCCAATCTTCATCGAGCCGATTGGGGTCGAATCCCGGCCGACTGGCCGCCGCCAGGATTTCCCCAGTCGAGGGCTTCAGGACAACCACGGCCCCGCGGCGAAGACCTAGAGCGACTTCCGCGGCCCGTTGGAGGCGAAGATCGATGGTCGTGATGAGGGAGTTGCCCTCCTTCGGGCGCCTGCCCAATCCCGCTAACCACTGGGAGATCTGATCCTCCGGCTTAAGCCCTGCTAATTCTCCGTTGAAGGCCAACTCTAGCCCGCTTTGACCAAAACGAGGGTGGCTGTAACCTACCGTCTGCACCAGGGATACGCCACCTTGATAGACTCGTTTATACCCTCCCTCGAAAGGGCGACTATCCGCCAATGTTTCGCCAAACCGATCATAAATTCCTCCCCGGGCAAATTCCCGTTCACGGGCAAGCAACCGAGGGTTGCGAGGATGGGCGGCGAGTTCAGGGGACCTGAGCACCTGCCAGTAGGCGGTCATCAGGAACAAGGCTAAGAACCCCAGGATGAACAAGGATAAGAGACGCAGCATATTCTTGCCCATTCCCTATTACCCCCCATGGGAGATGCCCAAAATGGCTCCCACCAACAGGTAGCTGCTAATGAGGGAGCTGCCGCCATAGCTTATGAAAGGCATGGTAATGCCCGTCATGGGGATCATCTTGATCACTCCGCCGATGATGACGATGGCCTGGATAGCGAACAAGGAACCAATGCCGATCGTCAGCAGCTGGAGAAACTCATCATTGGCCAACAGAGCCGCCCGAACGGTGCGCATGACTAAGAAAAGATACAGGAAAAGCACGGCCCCGGAGCCGAGCAGGCCCAATTCCTCAGCTAAGGAAGAAAAGACAAAGTCAGTGTGGACTGCGGGGACCGTGCTTGCAGCTGCTCCCCTCCCCCAACCTCGGCCGAAAATCCCTCCTGCTCCCAAGGAAAACAGGGATTGCGCGATTTGATATCCTCCGCTTTCCAGACGCACCCACGGATTCCACCAGGCTTGGAAGCGCACTTGGACGTGGCTGAACAGCCTATAAGCCAATCCGGCGCCGACGGCCGCCATACACGCGCCGACCACCAAGTACGCCATGTTTCCCGTGGCCACAAGCAACATCGCCTGGAAGATGCCGTAAAAAAGAAAGGCCGCTCCCAAGTCCCGCTGGGCGACCAACACGAACATGAACAGGATCCACATAGTCACCAGCGGCCCCACATAACGAGGCTCGGGCAGGGACAAGCCGAGGAACTTGCCCTTGGTCCCTTGCAGCAGCTTTCGGGCCTGGCTTAGATAACCGGCCAGGAAGATGACCAACAAGACCCTCACCAGCTCGACCGGTTCGAAGCGAAATCCGCCCAAAGCAAGCCAGCGACGGGCGCCACCCGCTTCATAGCCGAGCAAAGTGGTCAAAAGCAAAAGCAGCAGCCCCACCACGGCCGAGGAGTATTTCCAATACACCAGCCGATGCCAGTGCGGATAACCGGCGGCGATGCCCATCCACGCAACGCCTATGAACACCCAGAGGAACTGTCTGAGCGCCAGTTCCGGTCTCAGCCGCAAGACGCTCATGAGACCTAATCCCGTCAACATGTAGACCAAGGGAAAGACGACCTGGTCGGCGCGAGGGGCGTTGCCGATTAAGAGCAGATGTCCCAACAGGCCGATGAGCAGATAACCGATCGCATAAAGGGCCAGCACCTGACGGGAAAACTGGGGCTCGGCCAGCCAGTAACAGGCGAGTCCCCACATCACTACGCCCCAGGCCCAAAGGATTAGCCTCAGTTCCCCTCGTCTTTCCCCAATCAAGCTTGTCTCCCCCTTGCCGCCTGGTCTTGGACAGCAAGCTTGATGAGGACGGCAGTGACATTGTCGGGAGCTCCTCTTTTGCGCGCCTGCTTTATCAGCTCATCCACTGCCCTCTGGGGATCGTCGTGTTCTTGGATGATTTGCCGAATTTCATCGTCCTCCAACGGGCCGGATAGACCATCGGTGCAAAGAAGGACCTTGTCGTCATGCTGCCATTCGGTGGCGAAGACATCGACTTCCACTGCCGCGGCCGTGCCAAGGGCCCTGGTAAGGAGGTTGCGGTGGGGATGGAACCTTGCTTCCTGGGCCGACAGATCGCCATTGCGGACCAACTCCCCCACGACAGAATGGTCCTGGGTCAATTGGATCAGCTCCTGCCGGCGACAAAGATAAGCCCGGCTGTCGCCCACATGGGCCACCCACAAGCGCCCTTCCGCGATGAAAAGGGCGGTCAAGGTTGTTCCCATGCCAATTAGGGCCTCGTCCTGTTGGGCCTTCGCGTAGATGACTTCGTTGGCCTTTTGGAAGGCCTTCCGTAGACTGCTTTGCGGGTCGGCGCCCTCGATCGGGTAGTCGGCAAGGACCTCCAATGCAAGCCGGCTGGCCACCTCACCTGCCTGGTGACCGCCCATCCCATCGGCCACGGCGAAGAGATTGCCGCCAATATGGAAGCCGTCTTCATTTGTTTTCCGGACTAAACCGATGTCCGTTCGAGCACCGAACAGCATCCTTGTCACTCCTCGAAAACCAGTCTCGTCTCCCCGATCTGAATGACATCTCCAGACCGCAGTCGATGGGGTTTATTGAGCTTCCTGGCGTTCACCCTAGTCGTATTCAAGCTGCCAAGATCCCGGATAAACAGAGAATTGCGATCCTTGAAAATCTCGGCATGGTGCCCGGAGGCAAAAGGATCGAGGATGATGATGTCGTTGTCATCCAATCGGCCAAGGGTCTTGCCTGACCCGATGGGAATCTGACTGCCGACGGCGATAAGGCGGTTCTCCTGATTTCCCAGCAAAACCGACGCGCCTGCGGGCACCTCCATGAGGATGAGTCTGCTGGCCGTCGACTCCAACGAAGCCGCCTTGTGAACATCCTCCAGAACCAGCCCCACCGCTTTGTGCAAGAAACGATACAACCCCAACAGAAAGACCAAGTTGGCAATCCGGATCAACAGTTCCACAGAGGCTGCGGCGGGGGCCGCACACCTCCCTCTCATCTTGCCCGCAGTTCGATCACCGTCGTTCCCAAGCGGAATTGATCTCCCGGCTTGACCTCCGACTGCTTAACGCGGGCCTTTTGATAATAGGTGCCGTTTAGGCTATCTAGGTCCACCAACCGGAAAGTGCCCCCATCGAGCCGTTCGAGTCGAGCATGATGGCGAGACACACTAATATCACTAAGAACGAGAGTGTTGTCATGGCCCCGCCCCATTGTCACCACATCTTGATTGATTGGCAGCTCCTTTCCCTTATCCGGGCCCGCCACGACCAGGAGCACCTCTCGGCTGCGCTTAAAGACTGTTGTCTCTTCCCCGCCCCCATCATTTTCGACAGGGAGCCCATTCTTTCCTTGTATCATCGGCCCGGTGCCCGAGTCCTCCTCCTCACAAAAGGAGCTGTGGATCACGATGGACCCTTGGTCTAAATTCTCATCGGCCAGGAAAGCAATTTGGGGAGGACTGACAAAAAAGTAGCTGCCTCGCTTGGCGGCTTGCTGCAAATGGTCCGCCAGTTCGCTGCGCAGTGTGGAGGCCAAAGCATCGAGGTTTTCCTTGTCGGCGGGATGGAGATAAACCTGGTAGACATTGGGTACATAGGTTCGGGAGATGCTGACCCGGCGGTTCTCTTCCATTTCCCGGACCAGGCGCCTGCCTATTTCCACCGGCTGGACACTGCCCTTGAAGCCGCGGCGGAACACCCCTTCGACCAGTCCTTCCAAGGTTTTCTCCAGCTTAGCTAGAATGCTCATGTCCAACCTCCTTGCCAAGGAGCCGACTTTTCAATTGTCCACACGCAGCCTCAATATCTGCGCCCCTTTCCGCCCTGACCGTCGCTTCGATATTGTATCGGGCCAATTCCTGCTGAAACAGCAGCACCTGTTTCTTGGTCGGCGATGCCCATCCGTGACCATTGACCGGATTTAGCGGAATGATGTTCACGTGGCACAGGATGCCTTTGATGAGCTGAGCCAGCTGACGGGCATGCTCTAAGGAATCATTAAAACCCTGCATCAAAGCATATTCAAAGGTAATGCGACGATTTGTCGCCTCGACATACTGTCGGCAGACGTCCATAAGTTGGGATAGGTTATAGCGGCGGTTGATGGGCATGATTTGATTTCGCAAGTCATCATTGGGAGCATGCAGGGACACAGCCAAGACGACCTGCAATCCCTCCCGGGACAAGCGCTCGATCCCAGGGACCAATCCACAAGTTGAAATAGTCAGCCGGCGGGCAGCGATTCCGAGTCCCAAAGGGTCATTCCAAAGGCGGACAGCCCCCATTACTTGTTCGTAATTGGCCAGGGGCTCGCCCATGCCCATCAAGACAATGTTCGTGATCTTGTCTTGGCTGTCCTTTTGGACTACAAGCACCTGTCCGACCATTTCCCCGACGGTCAGGTTGCGTTGAAAACCCTGAGCGCCGGTGGCACAGAACCGACAATCCATCGCACAGCCTACCTGGGAGGAGACGCAAAGGGTGCGCCGATTGCCTTCAGGTATCAACACTGTTTCAATCGTCGCGCCATCTTCCAGCTCCAGGAGGTACTTCTGGGTGCCATCCCGGGAGATGCGTCTGGCAGTGATTCGTGGCAGGGCGATGGAAGCTGTCTCGTCCAGTTTATCCCGCAAAGTCTTGGGTAAGTTGCCCATCTGATGAAAATCAAACCGACCCCGATGATAAATCCACTGCATGATTTGCTTGGCCCGGAAAGGTGGCTCTTTCAGTGTGGACATGAGCTCTTGGATAGTCTCTAAATCGGCGCCGATCAATTCTACTTTCTCCATTTTGCCACTACCTCCAGGGACCCCTCTGAGCAGTATTATGTTGAACTTGATGCCAAACTATACCAGCCAATGCCGCTTGCAGGGTTCCAATTCGTGATCCCCACCATGAAACTCCTTCTTTCGGGGACAATAATGGGATGAAAGGAGAGAGCCCCGTGGGTAAAATGAGCAAGGTCTACTTTCTCACCGCTTACATCGAATACCTTCTCAATCAGGGGATCCGTTCAGAGGACTACTACCTCGGGGATGCCAGTCGTTTTCTTCGTTTCCTGCTGCAGAAAGTCAGCCCAGCGGACATCGAGGAATTCTTAAGGGTCTCCGCCAATAGCGACAGTTATCGAAAGCGCTTAGAGAAAACCTTACGAAAGTTCTTCGCCTTTGCTTGGGAGCATCTAGACATCACCAGCGACCCTTTCCAAGGGCAAAG
>JAAYLE010000140.1 GCA_012522085.1 Bacillota bacterium
GCCCCTGATTTGCAGGGCAATGCCGCCCCCCAAAAAGCCGGTGAACGCACCGATGGTCAGGTCTTCATTGACGGTGATCTGGGCGGGCACATGGCTTGTCTTCTCCCGGATCTGCTGGGCCAATTGGGCGGCAGTCCGCTCCCTTTGGTGGGACTCGGTTAGATTGACGAGCAGCTGGGCCATATTAGTATCCGAGGCCTGCAGCAAGGCCAGGAAGTCCCGCGTGGCGGGATTGCCGATCTGGGCGTTAATATGTTTTACTTCCGGCATCGCCCACAAGATCTCTTCAACCTCACGTACAACCTGATCGGTTTTGTCCGTCGGCGTACCGGCGGGCAGCCGGACCTCCATGGACAGGATGCTCTGGTCCATGGGGGGAAGGAACTCGATTCCCAGCCGAGGGAGGAGGCTTAAGCTAATGAGGACGAGGCAGGCGGTTATGACCAGGGCCTTGCCCCGGTGCTTCAGAAATCCTCCCAAAAGGCGGGCGTATCCTTCCCGCAGCTTATCCGTGAAGGAGAACCTGACGGCCTCATGGGCCACATCCTCCCGGCGGCTAAGGAGCCGGGTCGTCAGCACGGGCACCACGGTGAGGGCCACGAGCAGCGAGGCGAGCAGGGCAAAGGAGACAGTCAGTCCCAGCTCTTTAAACAGCTCGCCGGCTAGTCCCCCCACGTAAGCCAGGGGCACGAAGACCGCGAGGGTAGTTAAAGTGGACGCGGTGATGGCCGCGGCGACCTGGCTGCTGCCGTCGAGGGATGCGGCCTTGGGGTCTTTCCCTTCCCGATAAAGGCGGTAGATGTTTTCCAAAACGACGATGGAGTTGTCAACGAGCATGCCCACCCCCAAGGCTAGTCCGCCCAGGGTCATCAAGTTCAAGGTCAGTTTGCCGAAATACATGAAGACGAAGGTGAGGACCACCGACAAGGGGATGGCAAAGGCGATGATGGTGATCGTTTGGATGTTCCGCAGGAAGAAAAACAAGACCAAAACGGCCAACGCCGCGCCAAGGAGGCCATTTTGCTCCAGGTTGACAATGGACTGACGGATGAACTGGGACTGATCGTTCAGGATGAAGTAGTCCAAGTCGCGTCCACTGCCCGACTCAAGCTCCGCTAAGGCTTCTTTCACCCTATCGGCCACCGCGACCGTGTTTTCCCCGGCTTGTTTGAAAAGACGCACCACTAAGGCGGGCTTTCCGTCCGTGCGATTGATGCCGCCTTCCCGGGAGGCCCTCTCCACTACGTCCGCCACATCTCCCAAGCGGATGAATTGGGGCACCAAAGCCCCAAGACCGAAGACATCATTCTCCGGGGGCTCTGGATTCTGACCGATGATCATCTCCCGGAGTTCATCGGCGCTTTGGAAATGCATTCCCGTCTTGATGTAGTAGCGGGTATCATCGATGGCGATGACGCCGCCTGGGACCACCATGTTTTGATAGGTGAGGAACTGCTCCAACAGGGTCGGGCTGATGTTGTGGGCCCGCAATTTCTCATTATCGTAGTTGATATGGATCTCTTTGTCCCGCCCCCCGAGGATGGATACCTGGGCAACTCCGGGCACCCGCTCCAGGCGGGGGATGACGGTCTCCTTGACCCGGGCCGTGAGCTCCATCAGATCCTCGGGACCGGAGATGCTGACCACCATCAAGGGCAGCTGGGCCGGATCGAGGGTGAGGACCAGGGGTTCTTGGGCCGCCGAGGGCAAAACCGTCACCAATTGATCCAGATTGGATCTGACCCGCTCTAGGGCCTGGGAGACGGGGGTTGTCCAATGGAACTGGGCCACCACGATGGAGATGTTTTCCACGCTGTAGGACTCCAGCTTCTTCAGCCCGTCGATCGTTCCCAGTGCCGCCTCGATTGGTTTTGTCACTTCCTCTTCCACTGTCAGGGCATCTGTATTTGGATAAACTGTCGCCACGGTGATGAAAGGCACGTTCAGCTTGGGCAACAGATCTAAACCTAGCCGGTTGAGGGAGAGGATCCCGAATAGAAGGACAAAAACGACGGCCATCGCGATGGTTACTGGGCGGCGAATGGCTAGTTGGGATAATCTCACAAGCTATTCCTCCATCCGTAGGTGAAACCCCTAAAAAAGTGCTTCCTCGTGCCAGTCAGCAACGAGGAATCCGGACAAGCTACAGCTTTATTTTCGGCACTACCGCCCATAATCCTCCCCTCGGGCCCCTTTGAAAAAATCCTGCAAAACGGGAAAGCCTATAGTTACGGGGTGATGCCATTGACCAAGAAGATGCTCCTAGTGATGATCGTCGTCATTTTACTCATCGCCGCGGCGAGATTGACCAGGCGACCTTCTCCGCCCATTGCCGAAAAACCCCGGGTGGAGCTGGAAGAACAAGAGCTTGCCCTGCTCTCCCAGCTGGTCTACGCCGAAGCGGAGGGAGAGCCCTATGAAGGGCAGGTGGCGGTGGCGGCCGTCGTGCTCAACCGGGTCGATCATCCCCTCTTTCCCGATACCATCGCCGGCGTCATCTACGAACCCCACGCTTTCACCGTCGTTGCCAATGGTCGGCTCTACAAGCAGCCTGACGAAAGGGCCCGAGCGGCCGCCAGGGCCGCGGTGGACGGCTGGGATCCTTCCAATGGCGCCTTATACTTCTACAACCCGGCCCTGGCCAGGAGTTCTTGGCTTTTTTCCCGGCCCAAGATCAAAACCATCGGCAAGCACGTCTTTGCTAAGTAGCGAGCGGGAGGAGGGATTGCCTTGAACCGGGTAATTGCCCTGTTGCTCAGCATAACTCTCCTTTGGGGGTACGGCCTTTATCTTGAACGGCAGAATCTCTTGATCCAAAGGGAAAACGACTACCGGCGATCCTTCCAGGAGCTGGCCTGCCATCTGGCGGGCTTGGAGGATGGGCTGGCCCGCATTCAAGCTGCCCGCTCCAAGGAGCAGCGCATGCTGCTGCTCCTGGGCATCAGTCATGATGCGGCCAAAGCCCAAGGGAAGCTGAGCCAGCTGCCCTTGACGGCCCTTTCCCTCGAGAGGACGAAAGAGCTCCTCCGGCAGGTGGGGGAATACGCAACGGAGTTGGCCTTCGATCTAGCCGCCGGCAAGGAAGAAGATGCAAGCTCGACTTTGCGCAGCCTTTGGCAAAGGACCCGCTTCATCAACGGGGAGATGGCTAAGATGCAGGCCCATCTGGGGGGTGGGCCAAATAGATTGGTCAAGTTTGAGCAGGCTCTTTTGACCGGGGCCCTTGGGCCCATAGCTGCCGACGAGGGGGTCGACCCTTTGGCCAAGGACCTCATCATGCTGGAGGATGGCCTCGGGAGGCTGCCCGATGAGCGGGTTCCCCGGCCATCGCCGCGGCCGGCCTACGTTCAGCTCTCCGGTCCGGAGCTCACCGAGGAGGAGCTCATCCAGGCCGCCCGAGCTTTCCTCGGCCCCGAGCGGGTGGGGGATGCACCCTTGACGGTCGTCGGTCCTTCCCAGGGGGAGGTGCCGACTTACAAGCTTGAGATGCGAGGGCCCCGGGAGCGGATCGTTTTGGAGCTCACCCGGCAAGGGGGCCAGGTGGTATGGATGATCAGCGACCGGATGATAAGCGAACGCAACTTGTCCGTCGAGGAGGGGATGGCCCGGGGGACCGCCTTCCTAAGCTCCCGAGGCCTCAGGCAGCTCGTCCCCATTTTCCGGGCGGAGCGGGGCAATCAGATCGCGGTGATTTACGCGGCCAAGGAAGAGGATGTTTACGTCTATCCCCGCCAGGTGCGGCTGACGATAGGGCTAGACAATGGCGAGGTAACGGCCTATGAAGCTTCGGGGCTTTTCTTGGAGGGCAAAGCTGACCGCCAGGCCCGGCTGACGCCGACAGAGGCCGCCCGCCAGCTCCACCCGGCTTTGCAGGTGACGGACTGCCGGCTGGTGGTGACCGTTGGCAGCAGGCGGGATGAGGTTCTGGCCTATGAGTTTCTTGGTCGGATCGAGGATGAAGAATACACCGTTTACATCAACGCGCAAAACGGCCGGGAGGAAAGGATCGTCCGCGGGGACCTGGAGCGGGGCTTCAAACGCTTGCCAAGGGAAGGGCCTCCACCTGGCGGGCAATGATCCCAAGACCTGCTCCCCTTCTTTGGAGGGTCCCTGCGACGATGAGGGCCGGGCAGGAGAATAATAAATGGCCAAAACGCCGGTACACATTTTCAAAGACGGTAACGTCGATGATCCCCGTCTCATCCTCCAGGGTCAAAAAGACAACGGTCCGGCCGCTTTTCGTCGGCGGACGGTGGGGACGGATGACAAGACCGGCCACCTGCACCTTCTTCTCCGCAGGATAAGAGTCTAGCTGGGCCCTGGCGAGGATGCCCCTTTGTGCCAGCTTGGGGCGCAAAAAACCGATGAGATGTCCCCCTGCCGTCAGGCCAAGGAGGGAGTACTCATAAAGGAACTTTTGGTAGGGGGAAAAATCATCGATTTCGGGCGGTGGCAGGAGTCCTTCTCCCCTGCGCAGCTGCCACAAAAGGGCGCGCCGGTTGGGGTGGAGGCTATCGAAGGCGCCGATGAGGATGAGATTCATGATAATGTGGCGGGGCAGCTTCACCCGGCGGCAAAAATCGGCCAGACCCGTGAAGGGACCCGCCTCCCTGGCCTTAAGGATGGCCTCGAGATGATGAGTCCCCATGTCTTTGACTTGCCCTAGGGAAAGGCGGATAGTCCTTTCCCCCGGCAAGTAAGCGGGGCCGCTTTCATTGATGTCTACGGGTAGAAAGGTGATGCCCCGGCGGCTGGCCTCGAGGCGGATGGTTTGGGGTGGATAAAAACCCATGGGCTGGTGGTTCAGCAAGGCGGCAAAAAACTGGGCCGGATAATGGGCAGCCAGATAAGCAGTCTTGTAGGCAGTGGTGCCGAAGGCCGCCGCGTGGGCTTCACAAAACCCGTATCCGGCGTAGCCGGCGATCAGGGAAAAGATGGCCTCAGCCTTGGCGGCATCGATGCCGTTAGCCTGGGCCCGGACGATGAACTGCCTGCCCAGTTCATCAAGCTCCCGCTGGGAGCGGAGACTACTTAGGATCTTCCGCAGATTATCTGCTTCTCCCGGGGTGAAGCCCCCAACCGCGATGGCAATCTCCAGGACCTGCTCCTGGAAGAGAATTACCCCGTAGGTCTTGGCCAGAATAGGCTCTAGGCGCGGATCGAGGTACTCAGCCTCCTCTTTGCCCTGGCGGCGGGCAATGAACGGCTCGACCATGTCCCCCTTGATGGGCCC
>JAAYLE010000141.1 GCA_012522085.1 Bacillota bacterium
CAGGAATATAGTAACAATTATATAATTATTTCGGAATAGCATTCCGCGATTTGGAACCTGGGGGCTTTTCCAATGAACAATCAGAGCGACAATCTGGTGCAGTCCTTAGATCGGGGCCTGCAGCTGCTCCTCGTCTTTGAAGACCAGGGACCTGACCTTAGCCTGGGGCAGTTGAGCCAGGCCCTTGATCTTCCCAAGAGCACCGTCCATCGGCTGATAACCACCTTATGCGCCAGGGGCTTCATGGAGCAGGTCAAGGGCACAGGCAACTACCGGCTGGGGTTGAGGCTCCACGGGCTTGGCGCTAGGACCGTTGTGGCCAGGACCTTAACCTCTGAAGCTGAGCCCTTTCTGAAGAGCCTGTTGGAAAAACACGGGGAAACGGTAAGCATCTCCGTCCTCGATGGCCTTGAGGCAGTCATCGTCGACAAGATGGAGTCCCAACAGGCCATGAGGGTGACGAGCCAGATCGGCAAGCGAAACCCGGTTCACTGTTCAGCAAGCGGCAAGGTGTTGCTGGCTTTTGCCCATCCGGAGGCGATGGAGAAGATCCTTGCCCGGGTTTCCCTCGATCGATACACCGACAAGACCATTACCTGCCGGGAAGCTTTGCGCAGACATCTAGAAGAGGTTCAAAGGCGCGGCTACGCGGTGGATGATGAGGAGATCCAGGAGGACCAGGTTTGTCTCTCGGCTCCGGTGTGGGATCACGAGGGCGCAGTCTGTGCAGCCATCACCATCTCCGGCCCCGCGGGGAGGATTCGGGCTAAGGGCTTAGCAGCTATTGCGGCATCCATCGTTGATGCCGCGTGGGAGCTGTCGGGAAGACTAGGTGCGCCCATGACCGGGCGCGAAAAAGGAGGAGGGGTAAAGAATGAAGGGGTTCCTTAAAATTCTGGCTGTGGCTGTCTTGGTTCTCATGGTCTTGGCGGGGACGCTCTCGGCGCAGAATCTGCGCATCGTCTGCATCGTCACGGCACTTACGGGTTCTGTCGCCCAAAATGGCGAGTACATCACTCGGGGCATCAACATGGCCCTCGATGAGGTCAACGCCAAGGGCGGAGTGCGGGGTCAGAAGCTGGAGGTCGTCTTCCTCGACGATCAGGCCAAAGCATCGGAGGCCATCAACGCGGTCAAGAAGGCCATCTACGACTTGAATACCCCGGTCATCCTCGGCTCCGACTGGAGCGGATTGGTCCTCGCCAGCATGCAGATTGCGGCCGATGAAGGCATCCCGCAGCTGGTCACAGCTACGAATGTTCAAATCACCTCCCAGGGCATTCCCACTATCTTCCGTCTGCGGGCCAACGACTCGGTGGCCGCCGAGATCCTGGCCAAGTACGTCAACGACCAGGGCTACAAAAAGATCGGCATCATGTTCACCAACGAGGACTACGGGCGGGGCTTTGCCGATGAGACAAGCAACTACCTGGCCAAGCTCGACAACAAGCCCGCGGTGATTGAAAGCTGCAACCTGGGCGACTCGGACTTCACGGCGCAAATCCTCAGCTTCAAGAATAGCGGCGTGGATGTCATCTTGGCCCTGGGCAAAGAGATCGAGCTGGCCAAGTTCCTGCGGCAGACCAGGGAGCTGGGGGTCGACACCCCCGTGTTTGGCGGATCGCCCATGGGCCTCGACTATGTTGTCGAACTGGCCGGGGGCGCGATGGAAGGAGTCCGCATCGTCACCCACTTCCTGCCGACGGACCCCGAACCCAGGATCCAAGACTGGGTGCAGCGCTATGAGGCCCTCTACAACGGCCAAGAGCCTACCACCCATGCCCTGGCCTATTACGACGCCGTCCATCTAGTGGCCAAGGTGATGGAGGAGTGTGGAACCAGTCCCCAGGACATCGCCCGCGGCCTCAGGGAGGTCAATTATCAGGGAGTCCAAAGCTGGTTTAGGGGGAGCCCCACCGGGGATCTTGTGAACAAGCAGGTCATCGGGGAGTTTAAGGATGGCAAGTGGCACGTCGTTGCGGTCCTGGGCGACTGACGCCGGCTGGAACTAGCGGATCCGGAACCATTTAGGCTGGGCGGCGCTCGGGTCTCCCGAGGCGTCGCCCTTTGCCGAAGGGGGCTTTGGGATTGAATCTAGCAACTTTCATTCAGCTCCTGGTCGGGGGCATCTCCATCGGGGCCTTGTATGCCCTCCCCGCGCTCGGCATCAGCCTCATCTGGAATGCGGCCGGGGTTTTCAACTTCGCCAACGGCGAATTTGTCATGATCAGCTCTTACCTGATGTATTCCATGTTAGTTGGCCGCAAGATGCCCTTCCTGGCGGCCCTGCCCATCACCCTCTGCATCATGTTCTTCCTCGGGGTGGCCACCGAAAAGACCATCGTCTACACGTTGCGGCGGCAGAATGCCTCTCCGGTCAAAGCCCTCGTCTCCTTCATTGCCCTGTCCATTTTCCTGCGCAATGCCGCCCGGTTTGTCTGGGGCACCGCCCCCCGAACCATCCCCAACCCCTTTGGGGCCAAGCCCATCGAGATGCTGCCGGAGGTTTTCATCATGCCTCATGCCTTGTGGATTCTGGGCATCAGCCTGTTGATGATGGCGGGGCTCTTAGTCTTGTTCAGATGGACCAAGATCGGCGTGGCCATGAGGGCGACCACCCAAAACCGCACTGTAGCCGCGTTGATGGGGGTGAATACCAACCGGATGGTGAGTCTGGTCTTTGGGCTTTCATCCATGGTAGCGGCGCTGGCGGGGGCTCTTTCGGGAGCAGTGTTCTTCATCACGTTGGAGATGAGCGTGATGTTTGGGTTGAAGGCCTTTACTTCCAATATCATCGGGGGGTTCGGCAATCCCCTTGGGGCCATCGTCGGGGGCTTGCTCCTCGGCGTGGTGGAGACCTTGGGGGCTAGCTTCGTTTCCTCCCATTACAAGGACGTGATCACCTTCTCCCTGTTGTTGTTCTTCCTGCTGTTTAGGCCCAAGGGTCTGTTCAAACTGGAAATAGCAGAGAAATTGTAGGTGATTGCCATGCGACCGGAAAGACTCAAAGCGATTGCCATTGTGTTTGGCCTCTTGGCTGCCGCGCCATTGTTTCTCCCCAACCGCTATTACGTCTACATCTTCAACAGGGGATTTGCCAACGCCCTGGCCGTCATCGGTCTAGTCATCCTCTTCGGCATGGGCGGGCAGATAAGCCTCGGCCACATCGCCTTCTTTACCCTCGGGGCGTACACTTCCGCCATTTTTTCCGTCAGGCTTGGCTGGCCCTCGGCGGCGGCAGTCTTAGCCGGGGTGGCCCTGGCCTCCATCTGGGGCGCCTTTCTGAGTGTACCCGCCTTTAAACTGAGCGGGCCCTTCTTGTCCATCTGCACCGTCGCCTTTGGCGAGGTCGTCAGGCTGCTGACCATCAATTTAGTCTCCCTGACCAACGGCCCCTACGGGTTTTACGGCATTCCCTCCCTCATCCTCTTCGGCCGGCGGATCGGCAGCGAAAAGGCTTGGTACTTTCTTCTTTGGAGCCTGTTGGTCTTTGCGATCCTGGCCGCTGCCAGGCTGAAGCGCTCCTACATCGGCCGGGCTCTGGCCGCCATCAGGGAGGATGAGACCGCCGCGGAGGTGATGGGGATCAACGTGCGGGCCATGAAGACACTAGCCTTCGTCTGTGCCGCCTTTTGTGCAGGGCTGGCCGGGGCTCTTTACGCCCACATGTCCGGGTTCCTATCGCCCGAGAGCTTCACCGGCGAGCAGTCCTTCAGCCTGTTTAGCATGACGGTGGTGGGGGGGCAGGAGTCCGTCCTCGGGGGAGTTGCCGCGGGCGTTGCCTTGACGCTGCTCCCGGAATTGATGCGGTTCTTGCAGGAGTACTACATCATGATCTTCAGCCTTATCGTCCTGCTCATTGTCCTGTTGCCCTTGGAGTCCATGATGGAGCGGGCAAAGATGTGGATGGCCGGCTTGGCCCGGGAAGGAGGCAAAGTCCCATGGGGGCGGTGCTCCAAGTAAGGGGGCTGTCCAAGTCTTTCGGGGGGATCGTTGCCCTCCGGGATGTATCCTTGCATGCGGAAGAAAAGGAAGTCTTGGCCATCATCGGCCCTAACGGCTCGGGCAAGACCACCTTGCTCAACGTGATCACGGGCGTCTACCGGCCCGATGCGGGCGGAGTATGGCTGAATGGCGAGCAGCTAGTTGGACTTACCCCGGCGCAAATATGTATTAAGGGCGTTGCCCGCACCTTCCAGAACATCAGGCTGTTTAAACGACTCACCGTCCTAGACAACGTCATGATCGGGCAGCATCATCGTTTCGGGGCCGGACTGGCCAGGGTTCTACTGGCAAGCAGGGCGTCAAGGGGGGAGGAGGCCGAGTTCGAAGTGGAGGCTCGGGCTCTGCTTGCCAAGGTGGGGCTGGCGGGGCTTGAAGATGCCGCGGCCCAAAGTCTCCCTTATGCCAAGCAAAGGCTCCTTGAGATCGCTCGGGCTCTGGCGGCGGCTCCAAAGGCATTGCTTCTGGATGAGCCCGCTGCGGGGATGAACAGCGAGGAGATAGTCCATTTGGAGGCCCTGGTCAGATCCCTCCGCGAAGAGGGCCTGACGGTGATCATGATCGAGCATGTGATGGACCTGGTCCGAGAGGTGGCGGACAGGGTGGTGGTTCTCAACTACGGGGCGAAGATCGCGGAAGGGTCTTTCGCCGAGATTGAAGCTGATCCCGAAGTCATCGAGGCCTATTTGGGAAAGGGGGCCGGTTCATGCTCGGCGTAAGCAGCTTGAAGGCCTATTATGGCAAGGCCCAGGCCCTGTTTGACCTATCCTTTACCGTGCCGCCGGGCTCCATGGTGGCCCTCCTGGGGGCCAATGGCGCCGGGAAAACGACTACGTTAATGGCTATTTCCGGGCTGTGCAGGAAATCTCCTGACGCCCGGATCGAGTTTGACGGAAGTCCCATCCAAGATCTTAGGCCCGAGGAAATCGTCGCCCGGGGAGTCATCCACGTCCCCCAGGGCCGGGGCATTTTTCCGGGTCTTACCGTCCGGGAGAACCTAGCTATGGGCGCCTACCTGCGGACAGACAGACTGGCCGTTGAGGAAGATATGGACCGCGTTCTTGAGCTTTTCCCCCAGCTCAAGGAACGCATCGGCCAGGCCGCTGGCACCTTGTCGGGGGGCGAACAACAGATGCTGGCCATCATGAGGGGCATGATGGCCAGGCCGAAGCTGTTGATGCTGGATGAGCCCTCCATGGGTCTGGCGCCCAGGATCGTGGAGCAGGTCTACGAGGTCCTCCAGGAGATCAATAGGGCGGGGACCACCATCTTGCTGGTCGAGCAAAACACCCATATGGCCTTGACCGTCTCCCATTACGCCTACATCCTGTCTGTCGGCCGGATAGTCTTGGAGGGTTCAGCTGCGGACTTGTTGGCCAAGGAGGATATGCTCAAAACCTACTTTCGTGGTCAGGGGGAAGGAGGTCCAGCAGGATTTCAGCCCACGGCGTAGTAGAGTTGTAGTGATAATAGAGAGAGTTGCCACGTCCTAATACTATAGCAAACATTGCTTAAAGTATAAATTGCAATGCACAGCATCTGCAACTCAAATACAGCTAGGAGGTTGCCAATGAGGTACAAGGTGCTTGGAACAACGGGCGTTAAAGTCTCTGCCCTTTGCATGGGCACGATGTCCTTCGGCGGGATAGCCGATGAGCAGGAATCGAAGAAGATGTTTCATCGCTGCCGGGATCTTGGGATCAACTTCTTCGATACGGCTTGCAACTACAACCAAGGGCGGTCGGAAGAGATACTGGGGAGGCTCATCAAGGACTGCCGGCAGGAAGTGATCATTTCGACGAAGGTATATCACGCCACATTTAAGGATGTCAACGCCAAGGGTCTGGCCAGGCGCAGCATCATGAGGGAGGTAGAAGCCAGCCTGCGCAGGCTCGGGACCGACTGGATCGACTTCTACTTTGTTCACAACTTCGATCCGGATGTGGACATGGAAGATGTACTGCGGGCCTTCGATGACCTGCAGCGCCAGGGCAAGATCCTCTATCCTGCAGTCAGCAACTGGGCCGCCTGGCAGATCGCCAAGGCTCTCGGCGTTTCCGAGAGGGAAGGCCTTGCAGCATTCAGGTGCATTCAGCCCATGTACAATCTGGTCAAGCGCCAGGTGGAAGTTGAAATCCTGCCCCTGGCCAGGTCGGAGAAGCTGGGCGTCATCCCTTACAGCCCCCTCGGGGGAGGTCTACTGACGGGCAAGTACCTCGAGCCGGGCGTCAAGGGGCGTCTTGTGGATGATCCAAGGTACCAGGCCCGGTACGGCTCCGAGACATACTATGAAATAGCGGCGCGGTTTGTGGAGTACGCCCGCGCCAAGGGCATCCATCCGGCTACTTTGGCCGTGGCTTGGGTTATGTCCCATCCCGATGTGACAGCACCCCTGGTTGGAGCCCGCAGCCTCGAGCAGCTGGAGCCTTCCTTGGATGCTCTCAATGTCGACATGACGCCCGAATGGCGCGCTGAAATCACAGCTTTGTCCATCGACCCGCCCCCGGCGACGGACCGCAGCGA
>JAAYLE010000019.1 GCA_012522085.1 Bacillota bacterium
CCAGGTCAACGGCCATCTTCGCCAGTCCATTGAGGGTGCTTCCGGCCAGCAGGACTCCTTCCTCCTGCGCCCGCCTGTAGGCAATGTTCTCCAGTTCGCCCGGAACATAAATCCGGTCGCACCCAGGGGCCTTGGGGGCATTGTGCATCTTGTCGATCAGCCGATCCATGCGGGCCTTAAACTCATCCAGGGACATGAGGGCTTCAATGTTGATGGCTTGGATGAAGTGGCCCGTCAAGGTGGGAACATCTGGTTTGAGCCGCCAGCTGGTCATCTCATCGGTAAGTCCCGCCCCCGACAAGACGCCCGCCAGGATTTCAACGAACATGGCCAGGCCGTAGCCTTTGTACCCGCCGAAGGGAATGAGGGCGCCTCCAGCCAGGAAATCATCAGGGTTGGTCGTTGGCAGGCCATCCTTGTTGAGCATCCACCCTTCAGGGATGGGCTGGCCAGCAGCGGCATAGTTCACAATCTTGCCCGCGGCGACAACGCTCATCGCCATGTCCAACACCACCGGATCATGCCGTCCGGCGGGAGCGGCCATAGCGTAGGGATTGTTGCCGATGTTGCGGCCCCGGCCCCCAGTGATGCTCATGGTCGGCGGAGCATTGCTGAAGGCCTCGCCGATCATCCCCTCCCTAGCGCACATGAGGGCATAACTAGCGCCGGCGCCGTAATGGTTGCTGTTTTTCACCGCGACTACCCCAACGCCAGCCTGCCTAGCCTTCTGCATGGCCAGTTTGGCAGCTTTGTAACCGGTGAGCTGACCAACACCCGCATTGGCGTTAACCACCGCATACGCCGGTCCTTCCCGTTCGATGGCAAATTCGGCTTTGACATCGATCCCGCCCTTTTGCATCTGCCGGATATAGTTGGGAAGGGCAACTACACCATGGGACGAAACCTCGCGCATGTCACACTCAACGATGATCTCGGCTGTAACCCTGGCATCATCTGGACCCAGACCCGTCGTTTTCAGTGCCTCCGTACAAAAAGCGATGAGCTGCCCGGCATCAACACGAATAGACTCCACGCTCCTTACCTCCGCCATCACGTATTGGCCTAGTCGCCGATTGAATATTCCTTGCCCAAATCACCGTTTCCTGCATCTTTCTCCAGTTTCGGCAATTATCGAAGGGGGAGAAGACCTCTCCCCCAACAGAATCCGCTGTTAACCATTAGAACTTTAGCAATAGGCGGGGCAGGAAGAGGGTGACCTGGGGAACATAGGTCACGATCAGGAGGACGATAAGCAGCGGAATAATGAAAGGCGCCGTCGCCCGTACAGTCCGTTCAAAGGAGATGTCAGCCACATTAGCGATAACGTAGAGACACACTCCCACTGGCGGTGTAATGAGGCCAATCATGAGATTCAAGACCATCACCACCCCAAAGTGGATGGGGTCAATCCCCAACTCATGCATCAACGGGGCAAGAACGGGGACCAAGATGATTTGGGCTGCCCCCGTCTCCATGAACAGGCCGACGATGAGAAGGAAGATATTGACGATAGCCAGCACCACCAGGGGGCTGTCCGAGAGGGACAATAAGAATCGGGCCGCCGCCTGGGGTACTTGCTCCCTCGCCATGATCCAGCCGAAGATGGAGGCGACGGCCATGATAAAGACCACGATGACCGTGGTGTTGGCCGTCGTCAAGAAGATGTCATAAAGCTCAGCCGGCTTGATTTCGCGGTAAACGAAAACGCCCAGGATCAAGGCATAGGTGGAGGCAATGATGGCCGCTTCTGTGGGGGTGAAGATGCCAAAAATGATCCCCCCCAGGATGATTAAGGGGGTGATCAGGGGCAGCAACGCCTCCTTAAAAGCTACCCACAGCTGCGGCAGCTTCAGCCGGTCGTGGACAGGGTAGTCTCGCTTCTTTGCGATGATGTAGACAATAATCATCAAGGATATGCCCATCAGGAGCCCAGGGATCACACCGGCTAGGAAAAGCCCGCCCACCGACACCCCCGCAAGGGACGCATAAACAACCATGGGAATGCTGGGGGGAATAATCGGGCCGATGGTCGAAGATGCAGCGGAAATGCCCGCGGCAAAGTCCGCATCATACCCGGCATCCACCATTGCCCTGACCTCGATGGTCCCCAAGCCCCCGGCATCGGCGATGGCCGCTCCCGACATGCCGGCAAAGATCACGCTGGCCACCACGTTGGCATGGCCCAAACCGCCCGGAATCCAGCCAACCAGTTCAGTGGCAAACCCAAAGAGCCGCCGGGTCACCCCGCCGGTGTTCATCAAGTTGCCCGCCAGGATGAAAAAGGGAATGGACAAGAAGACGAACTTATCTACGCCGGCGACCATGCGCTGAGGCATGGGCAAGAGACGAAGTCCGTTGACGACCATGTACACATACGAAGTAATCCCTAAGGCAAAGGCAACGGGAACGCTTAGGGCAATCAAGACTAAGAGCAGTCCTAACAACAGGCCCATAGAAAGACCCCTCCAAACAATCTAGATAAGTCCATCAGGGATGCTTGACAGCTGTTCGTAACGCCCTTGCCGGATCTTGCCAATGTCCTGCCAGATGAATCGACTGAGGGTGATCAACATGAAGAAACTGCCTACGGGCAGCGCCCCGTAAACATAAGTCCATGGCCATCCTAAGGCCGCCGTCTCAATGGTGTAGGTCTTAAGGGCGAGCTCAACCCCTAGGCGGCCGACAAGGATGAGGAAGACAAAAACCGCCAAGTCAATCCCGAGCTTGAGATAAGCCCTCCATTTAACAGGTAGGAAGGACACAAAGTACTCAACGCTCACGTGGGCTCTGCGCTTCAGGGCGACGCTCGCTCCCAGGAAGGTGCCCCAAACAAAAAAGTAACGACTGACTTCCTCGGACCATGCAATGGGACGCCCAAAAAGATAGCGCAGGATGACGTGGGTTAAGAGAATTAAGTAGATGCTGATCAAGAGAACCACACAGATGATTTCTTCGAAGTTGGCAAAGAAGAAACGCACCCTCTGCTTCAACGAAGATCCCTCCTAGGCTGAGGCCCCCCCGCAGAGCGGGGGAGCCGAGCCTATTACTGGTAGTTGACGATGGCTTCGTAAAGGTCCCGTCCCCACTTGTCTTCGAAGATTTCAGCCACTACCTTGGTTGCCTCCCGGAAGGCCTCAACATCGGGTTCAACGATGACCATCCCCAGGTTTTGCAGCTCGACCAGCAATTCCTCCTCGGCTTTGAGCATGAGCTCCTTGTTGTATTGACCGGCTTCCAACAGGGATTCTACCAAGATCTCCTGCAGATCGGGGGATAGACTATCAAACAAGTCAGCATTAATGCCAACGACAATGGTCCGAATCATATGGCCCGTCAGCATCAAGTATTTCTGGGCTTCATAGTACTTGTAGGTGTAGATCGTCGCCACCGGATTCTCCTGGCCGTCCACCGTCCCTTGCTTCAAGGCTAGATAAAGGTCGGCAAAATCCACTGGGGTGGCCGTTGCACCCATGGCCTTGACGGTTTCCAGATAAATGGGCTGCTCCGGCGCCCGGATGAGCATCCCGGCCAGATCTTCAGGCTTATAGATCGGTTTATCCTTGGTGGTCAGGTGTCTAGTCCCGTAATACCAGAAGGCGTCAAGGACCTTGATCCCCCGATTGGCTTCCAGCTTGTCATAAAGGGGCTGCATGACTTCACTGTGGAGCACCCTCTCCAAGTGGTCAACATCTCGAAAGATGTAGGGGCAGTCCAGGACGGCAAACTCCGGTTGGATGAGGCTCACGGCCCCAGGGCTCACCTGGAACATATCCACGCCGCCAAACATCGTTCCCTCCAGCAAGTCCTTTTCGCTGCCCAGCTGGGCTGCGGGAAAGACCTGAACTTCAATCTTATCGGTCCTTGATGCCACCAGCTCCGCGAATCTCTCTGCCGCCACGTGATTTGGATGGTCTGGGGCCACCGTGTTGGCAAACTTAATCACGATTGGTGCTCCCAAAGCTGTACCACTCACCAACAGAACAGTCAGGATCGCAACCAGCACACGCTGTCTTATCAAATTCTTCCTCCCCCTTTCAGCTATCTGTCAGCACTCCCATTCTTATTGCGACTTCTTTGAATATTCGGTCATCACTCCCTATAGTTCACCGTCCCAGGGGGAATTCCTCTCAAGACATTCCCATCTAAATAAACAAGAGGCCTGACTTAAGGCCTCGGTTCACCTCGATAACGTGGAAGTTCAGACCAATCGTCACCCTTGGCTCACATGGAACTCGCCTTCCCGATTGATGAACATGGTGACCCGTTCCAACCGTTCGGTGAAAAAGCGCGCCTCCCGTCCGATGACCACCCGCACATTGGGATGGACGGTCCCAGCGCGGACGAGTCCGCCTTTCAATATGAAGACGAGGG
>JAAYLE010000142.1 GCA_012522085.1 Bacillota bacterium
GAGATGGACGTCGTTGACGGTGAGGTTGTTGGGGTTCAATACATGGGCGATGACGGCAAGCTGGAGGTGGAGATCGGGGTCGGCATTGTGATGGACTACAATTTGCCGGGCGATCAGGTTTTCTCCGACATCTTCACCACCCTGATCCAAGTGCGGGATTGGCTCCGGGCAGGCGACTGCGAAGAACTGTCGACCACGGGCCTGGCCGAGGTGACAAAGTGCACCGACGATTTGCTTCGTTGGCGGTCGGAGATCGGGGCCAAAGTGAATCGGCTGGAGATGACCCGGGAGCGAATGACCGACTTTCGCCTCAATGTCCAGAAGCTCCTTTCCCAAACGGAAGACATCGACCTGGCCCAGGTGGTCATGGAGCTCAAAATGGAAGAGAATGCCTATCGGACGGCCCTCGCCTCAGGGGCCAGGATCATCCAGCCTTCCCTTCTCGATTTTCTCCGGTAGGGGGCAGGTAAATGTGGCAGCCGGCCGTGGAGTTGCGGGGTAAAGCCTGGATTGAACTCGGCGTTGTCATGCCCCGCTGGGAGATCCACCGGGAAGAAGCAAAACTGAAGATCGAGACCCGTCTGCCCCAGGTCTTTATCGATGCCCAGGAGCAGTGGAATGAGCTGGGCTGCAAAGATTCCATGGAGCTTAGCAGAGCCGCCGCCAGTTTGGGCCAGACGAAGGTCATCGAGGGCATCGCCCGCATGGCTCGGGAAGGGGACCTGCTGGCCGATGGGCATCCGGTGACGAAGCTCCCGGCGGCTGCTGATGAAACAAAGGAGCTCAATGTAGATATATGGCCCCATACGCCTCCCGCGATCACCATCGAACCAGGCAGGGTGGCGGTGGATTACACTCCGGGGAGGCTCTCAATGAGGCCGCTTCTTTTTTCGCCCCAGGTGGAGGTGCGGTGGGAGCCATTGGCGAATCAGATCGATGTCTATGCTTAAGAGGGGGATGGACCTGGTGATCATTGAGACTACCCGGTTTGGCGCGTTGGAAGTGTTGGAGGATGAGATTCTCGAGTTCCCTTCGGGCATACTAGGGTTCGAGGAGTACAAGGGATATGTTATACTAGAAATACGCAAGGATGGGTTGTTTCGGTGTCTCCAGTCGACGGACGACCCGGATGTCGCCTTTGTCATCATCGAACCGGCAGTCTTTTGGCCCGATTACCAGGTACAGGTGGAAGCGGAAGCCCTGGCCGAAATAGGTCCAATTGACGACCCCGGGGATGTTGCGATTTACGCCATCGTCACCGTGCCCCGGGATGTGGCCAAGATGACGGCCAACCTGCAGGCGCCGCTGATGATTAACCGCAAGACCCGACGGGGCAAGCAGGTGGTGCTGACCGATGGGAACTACTACACCCGACATCCCATCTTGGAGGCCGGCCGACAACAGAGGAAGACGGGCTAGGTTTCATTCCTGCAAGTCCAAGGAGGGACTAATGTGCTGGTGTTGACCAGGAAGGTTGACGAGAAGATCATGATCGGGGATGATATCACCGTCGTTGTGGTGGATATCCGGGGAGACCAGGTTAAGATCGGCATCTCCGCCCCCCGTCACATTCCCGTCCATCGGGAGGAAGTCTACAAGGAGATACTAGAGGAGAACCGCCGCGCCGCCCTCGCCGGGAAGGAGATCCCCCTGGAAGGCCTTGATGACATCATCCATTCGGCGCCGGATGAACCATAGATTCAACAAGGTGGTGGCAGAAAACTGATGACAAACGGATCGCAGGTGATGGCAGATCGGCTGTCTGAAGGAGGCCGGTCTTTATCTTTTCCAACGGATGAGGAGCCTTACCAACTGGAAGGTGAACAGGTGTTAGCGGCGCTGGCTTCTTCCCTCCATGGTCTAACCCACGCGGAAGGAAAACGGCGCTTGGATGAGCATGGACCTAATGAGCTGGTTGAAGAACCGCCGCCGGGATTTTGGGTTCGTCTGGCTGGCCAGCTGCGGGAGACGCTAGTCCTAATTCTGATCGCTGCAGCGGTGATTTCTGGCTTCCTGGGCGAGGTCCTCGATGCAGTGGTCATAATGGCCATCGTCATCCTGAATGCCATGCTCGGCGTGATCCAGGAGAGCAAGGCGGAGCGCGCATTGGAGGCCTTGCGCAAATTGACCCAGCCCCATGCCCGGGTTCTGCGGGAGGGACGGGAGTGCTCTTTGCCGGTCCGGGAGCTCGTGGTCGGCGACATCGTCCTCCTGGAGGCAGGGGACCAGATCCCGGCCGACATCAGGCTGCTCGAGGCGGCGGCCCTCCGGGTCGATGAGGCGGCCTTGACGGGCGAGTCCGTCCCGGTGGACAAGACCACCGACGCCCTATCCGCGCGGGCCCTGGGGGATCGGACCAACATGGCCTTCATGGGCACCGTCGCGTCTGCCGGGCGAGGCGTAGGCGTCGTTACCGCCACGGGCATGAACACTGAACTGGGCAAGATCGCCGCGATGCTTCATCGCACCCGTCCCCAACCGACGCCCCTGCAGCAAAGGCTGGCGGAGCTGGGCAGGGTACTTGGCCTTGGCGCGATCGCCCTGGTCATGTTCGTTTTCTTCATCGGCATTAAACGGGGTGAGCCCCTCCATGAAATGTTCTTGACCGCGGTGAGCTTGGCGGTCGCGGTGATCCCCGAGGGACTGCCCGCCATTTCAACCGTCACGCTAGCCTTGGGCGTCCAGCGGATGCAAAAGCGCAATGCTATCATTCGTAAACTGCCCGCGGTGGAAACCCTGGGCACCGCGACGGTCATTTGCTCGGACAAGACGGGCACCCTGACCCAAAACAAGATGACGGTCAAGAGGATCTACATCGGCGGTCGTTATGTCGAGAACTTTGACCATATCGACCTCCTCCTGACGGCGGGAGCTTTGGCCAATGACGCCTGTCTTTACGAAGACGGCCAGTGTTTTGGCGATCCCACGGAGCTGGCCCTCCTCGCGGCCGCTAAGGAGGGGAACCTGGACGCGAACGTCCTGAATGAGAAGTATCCCCGTCGGGGGGAGATTCCCTTCGATTCGGAACGAAAACTAATGAGCACCTGGCATCGGTGGGGCGATCCCCTGCCCTGGGGCGAGGCGCCTCCTTATCTTTCCATCACCAAGGGAGCCCCTGACCGGGTGCTGCCCCGATGCGCCAAGGTCTTTTGGGATAATGAACTGCGAACGATGGATAAAGCCTTGCTCGATGAGCTTTTCCGGGCCAACGGCCAGCTTGCCGGCGAGGCCTATCGCGTGCTTGCCGTCGCCGTGCGGCCGTGGCCCCAGGAACCCGGAGGGGAGGAAGTGGAGGAAGACCTCATCTTCCTGGGCTTGGTGGGGATGGTGGATCCGCCGCGGGAGGAAGTCTATGAGGCCGTTCGCCTTTGCCACCAGGCGGGCATTCGCCCCATCATGATCACGGGTGATTTCCCCGACACCGCTTTGGCCATCGCCGCCCAGCTAGACATCGTCCCTTCAACTAAGGCCAAGGTCATCACCGGTCAGGAATTGGACCGGATGGATGCCGGTGAACTGGCGGCGGTAGTGGAGGATGTTAGTGTCTTTGCCCGGGTGGCGCCCCAGGACAAGTTGAAGATCGTGGAAGCCCTGCAGGCCAAGGGCCACGTGGTGGCCATGACGGGAGACGGAGTCAATGATGCGCCGGCCTTGAAACGGGCCGATATCGGCGCTGCCATGGGAGACAGCGGCACCGACGTGGCCCGGGAGGCATCGGACTTGATCTTGGTCGACGACAATTTCGCCACCATCGTGGCTGCCGTCGCCGAGGGCCGCACGATTTATGCCAATATCCGCAAAGCCATCCAGTATCTGCTGGCGTGCAATATGGGTGAACTGTTGGTGATCACATCGGCGATCCTGATGGGCATTGGCCGGCCCTTAACGGCCATCCAGATCCTCTGGGTAAACTTGATTACCGACGGCCTGCCAGCCTTATCGCTAAGTGTCGAGCCGGCGGAAAAAGGGATCATGAAGCAAAAACCCCGCCCCCCGAAACAAGGCGTCTTTGCCGAGGGGCTCGGGACCCGCATTCTGATCCACGGCGCCCTCATCGGCGGAGTAAGTTTGGTTGCCTATCGATGGGCCTTAGCCAATTACGATCTAGCGGTGGCTCGCAGCGCGACCTTTGCCGTCCTGGCCTTTTCCCAGCTGTTCTACTCCTTCAGCGCCCGCTCGGCAAAGGATAGCCTGCTGGAGCTGGGACTGCTCAGCAATCCCCAGATCATCTATGCTTTCTTTGGCTCAGGGCTGCTGCAGCTGTTGGTCATGCTAATCCCGCCCGTCGCGGCCGTTTTTAACGTGGTGCCCATGGGCCTTGACATCTGGATGGGGGCCATCGGCATGGCTCTGATACCGATGCTGATCGTGGAGATGGTCAAGTTCCTCCAGCGAGATTCTGACTGATTTGGGGAAATGTTCCCTGTGGAACATAACATTGCTATTCTTGACAAATATTGTGAAAAGTGTTATGCTTCTATTGCGACATGGCAACAAGTCGCAAGCGCTCACGCGGGAGGAATGCAGTGCAATGCTAGGAACAGTAAAATGGTTCAGCTCGGAAAAAGGCTATGGGTTCATCGAACGGGAAGATGGCGGAGACGATGTTTTCGTTCACTATTCGGCGATTCAGGGTGAAGGATTCAAGACCCTAGAGCAGGGACAGCAGGTTGAGTTCGAAATCGTCGAAGGACAGCGGGGGCCGCAGGCAACTAGCGTTGTGAAGTTGTAGGGGGCAACCCCGGGGATATTGAAGGTACCCAGCCAGCAGACCTGCCTGGGTACCTTTTCGCGTTCGTTATCCGAGGATTTCCCGAGCCAACTTGATCCACGTCTTGATCTTAGCCAGGTCCTGGTCCAAAGTGCCAAGGGGCGCAAGGCTCCCCGCCCGGATGTAGGCTTTGGAATGCCCGTTTTGGATGAGATCGTCCTTGTATTCGTGAAGCTTGGCGGCCATCGTTTCCTCAGAGGCGTCCAAGATGTCCCTCACGGAATTGACATCCAGCTCCAAGGATGCGTGGGCGAACAGTCGGCAAGCCGTCGGGAGGTCCGTTTGCGGACTGACCTGCACCATTTTCAGCCCCGGAATGCGTTTGATCAGGGGCAGCAGCTCCGTGATGTTCCCGCAGCTATGCCAGTATCCCGCCCCGCCATGGAACTCGGCGATCTTGATCTCATGGGGCAGGATCATCTCCTCATACAGGGCCGGGGAAAGCATCGGACAGCAGACTTCATCGTTGTTCAAGTTGCCCCAGGCCTCATCGCTCCCCAGGAACTTGGCCCGCTCCTGCGTCCACCGGATCCGGTCCTCCACCAAGAATCCTAATAGGTCTTGGACGAACTTGGGATTTAGGATCAGATCCATCAGCAAAGTGTCATAGCCCCGCAAATGGACGGCCACGCCAAAGGGCCCCCGGCCGAGCTCGGGGAAGATCACCTGCCAATCATCGGGCAGGAGCTTGGTCAACGTCCGATAGAATTCGTGCACTAAGGGCATCTGCCCGGTGGTGTAGAAATCAGCCGGCTCTAGCTTGGCCAGATCGGCTGGCTCCTTCAAGATGTGCTCCCGGGCCACCCATGGATCTTTGGTGTCGCTGTAGAGGGTCACCGCACCATAAAGCCCCGACTCAAAACCGGTGCCCATGTAAATGGGGACCGCCTTCAGAATCGGGGTATCGTCCTGCAGCTCTTCGAATTGGTAGATCTGTTGCTGGAGATAGTATTGCAGGAAGGTCTCCGGGTCTGTGTAGTACTCCTGGACGTTGTAGCCGAAAATTCTCGACCAAAGGGGCGGCATAAAGTCCGCGATGAAGGGGATCTTGCCGTCTAGATCCCTCCGATCCGTTGGGAAGCCTCTGAACTTGCCGCGAAAGTCGGCGATTCCCTGCCAGCAGCGCAAGGTTTGCTGGTTGCGATCGGAATTATAGATCATTTCGACTTCTTTGACCAAGCGTCCGATGCTGTCACTCAAGCAGAGCACCCCTTTAGCTTTTTGGTAAGAGATTCCCTAAGGTATTGGTCTATTCCTGCCGATGAAGGATTTAACTAGGTGTGGGGGAATATATAACTACACCTAACTGTTTTCACAGGGGGAATCTAATATGCGGACAATAGTCAAAGGCAAGAACATCGACATCACTCCAGCATTGCGAAATTACGCAACCAAGAAGACCAGCAAGCTGGAGAAGTTCTTCGAAGATGGTCCGGAAGTCTCCTGTGAGGTGATGATGAGGGTAGAACGGGAGCTCGACATAGTAGAGATCACCTTGCAAGTCAACGGCGTGCTGATGCGGGGAGAGGAACAGACGGAAGATATGTACGCATCCATCGACGGAGCCGTTGAGAAGGTGGAAAGGCAGGTGCGCAAGTTCAAGACCAAATACTTGAACCGCGTCCAAGGGCCAAAAATCAGCGAGCTCCTGCCGGTTCAAGAGGAGAAAAATGATGATGTCCCGCGGATTGTAAGGACGAAGCGGTTTGCCCTCAAGCCCATGTCGACCGATGAAGCCGTCATGCAGATGGAATTGTTGGGTCACAGCTTCTTTGTCTTCCGCAATGCGACCACCCAGGAGGTCAACGTGGTCTACCGGCGCAAGGACGGCAACTACGGCCTCATCGAGCCGGAATAAACCTTAACGGAGTTTGATGATGAGGAGCGCAAGCTCCTCGTTCTTCTTTCTAGCAACCCTCCGGCAGGGAAGAAATATTGGCGGATGGGAAAAGTTATTCTCGCCAAAGGCGGTCTTCTAAGGTAAGATGAGATGAGGTGGGCCACAGTCTTTATCGATCCTGACCGCCGCCGGATTGACTGATGTAGAGATGGAGGGTTTGTATTGGCCAAAATCGCCCTGGTAGCTGACAGCACCGCTGACTTGCCGGAGGACCTCAGAAAAAAGTGGAACATCCATGTTATCCCCCTCAAAGTAAGATTTGGCAGCGAAGAATACTACGATCATGAGATCACTAGTGAAGAGTTTTATCGGCGTTTGGAAGAGGCAGATGAGCTGCCGAAAACCTCCCAGCCGTCGCCGGAGGAGTTCATGAACCTTTACCGGGAGCTTCTGGGGGATTACCAGGAAGTCATCTCCGTCCATTTATCCTCCGCCCTCAGCGGAACCCTTAACGCGGCCAACATCGCCAAAGAGAGGCTGAAGGCCAATATCCACATCGTCGATTCCAAGACCATCAGCCTAGGCTTTGGTCTGATGGTGGTCGATATCGCCCGCCGGATCCGGGAGGGCATGGATTCGGTCCAGATCATCGACGGCATGTCCAAAGTGAGGCAAAACATCGAAACCTTGTTTACGCTAAACACTCTCGAGTACCTGCAAAAGGGCGGTCGCATCGGCCGCGTCCAGGGCTTCCTCGGCTCGGTGCTCAACATCAAGCCGGTGGTGAGGGTTGGGGATGACGGGGTGTATCAAACATATGGGAACGCCCGCAGTCAAAGGAAAGCCCTAGACCTCATCGTTTCTGCCTTTGACAAGCTGGCCCAAGGGAGGAAAAAGGTCAGCTTGGCCGTCGGCCATGGCGGGGCGCTGCAAGCGGGGAAATACCTGCAAGAAGCCCTGGAAAACGCCCTCCAAATCAAGACTAGCCTGTTTGCCCAGGTGGGGCCTGTGATTGGCGTCCATACCGGTCCGGGCACCGTCGGGGCGGCCGTCCAATTCGAGTAAGAAGCTCCCGAGGGGAGCGTCGCGTGGCCTAATACCCTGCGCCGCGGCCGCAGGGTCCTCATCCAGGCACCTTTATTTGAAAAAACAGAATACAAACGGGAGGGCGCCGATGTCGCCCGGGAGGGCGGTCAAGTTGTGGGGCCCTAATCCTCGTGATATAATTACTAATAGTGCAAGGGGGGAGATGGATGCTAGGGTTTCTCAAGAAACTCTTGGACCCTAACGACAAGGAACTTAAGCGTCTGGGCGGGATAGTCCAGACGATAAATAACCTAGAGGGGGAAGTAAAGGCCCTCTCCGATGGGGATTTGCGGGCTAGAACCGGCCAGTTCAAGGAGCGGCTGAGTCGGGGCGCGGCCCCACACGATATTCTCCCCGAGGCCTTCGCCGTGGTGCGCGAAGCGGCCGTGAGGACCTTGGGGCAAAGGCACTTCGATGTGCAGCTCATGGGGGGGATCGTCCTCCATGAAGGACGCATCGCCGAGATGAAGACGGGGGAAGGGAAAACCCTGGCTGCTACCTGCCCCGTCTATCTCAACGCGCTGACCGGACGGGGGGTCCATGTCGTCACCGTCAATGACTACCTGGCCAAGCGGGATGCGGAGTGGATGGGCGCCATCTACAATTTCCTGGGGCTCGAGGTGGGAGCTCTGGTCCACGGCTTGGATTACGCGGAGCGAAAGCGGATCTACAGCTGCGACATCGTCTATGGCACCAACAACGAGTTCGGTTTTGACTACCTGCGGGACAACATGGTCATCAGCAGCGAGGACATCGTCCAGCGGGAGCTGTACTACGCCATCATCGACGAGGTGGACTCCATCCTAATCGACGAGGCCCGCACCCCCTTAATCATTTCCGGCGCTGCGGAAAAGTCGACGGACCTTTACCAGCGGTTTGCCAGGCTCGTCCCCAGGCTAAAGCCAGGGGAAGACTACACCGTCGACGAAAAGGCCAGGTCCGTGGCCTTGACCGAGGACGGCTGGGCCAGAGTCGAAGGAATCCTTGGGATCGATGATATCCACGATCAGTCCCATTTTGAACTAACCCATTACATTCAGCAGGCCCTCCGGGCCCACACCCTGTTCAAGCGGGACCGGGACTACGTGGTCAAAGAAGGGAAGGTCATCATCGTCGATGAGTTCACCGGCAGGCTGATGCCCGGCCGCCGCTACTCCGACGGCCTCCACCAGGCCATCGAAGCCAAAGAAGGGGTGCGGGTGGAACGGGAAAGCCAGACCCTCGCTTCGATCACCTTCCAGAACTACTTCCGCATGTACGAGAAGCTGGCCGGTATGACCGGTACAGCCAAGACGGAAGAGGAGGAGTTTCGCCGGATTTACGGCATGGATGTGGTGGTCATTCCCACCAATAAGCCGATGATCCGGGTGGATCA
>JAAYLE010000143.1 GCA_012522085.1 Bacillota bacterium
AATTTGCCGCGGAGCCCAAGAATCAAGAGCTCCTCAGGGAGCTGGCCGCGATGGGCGTTGGTCTTGGGGAGACCGAGGCCCCGTCGACAGGTCCCCTGACGGGTTATCAGTTCGTCCTGACGGGGGCCCTCCAGTCGATGGGCCGCAAGGAAGCCGCGGCTAAGATCGAGGAGCTGGGGGGCAAGGTGACGGGATCCGTAAGTTCGAAGACAGATTACGTCGTTGTTGGCGCCGATCCGGGATCCAAGCTGAACAGGGCCCAGGCCCTGGGGATCAAGGTGTTGGATGAGCAGGCCTTCTTGGAGCTCATCGCCGGAGGAAGGGCGCCTGAATAGCGACTTGCGGAGGGGTCAATGTGCAAAGGGCCTTGCGGCTGATCCTGCTGCTGATGATCATCTTATTAGGGAGCCAGGCTGCTTCCTGCAGCCCCGATGACAAGCTTCGGGGCTATCTCGGCCGGACCCCTTGGCCGAGCGCGGGCGATGAAGCTTGGCAAGACTTCCAGGATGCCTACTGGTCAGTTTTCCAACGGGAGCTGAAGTCTGTCCTCCAGCCCTTTGGGCCGGTGTACGAACCGGAGCTGCGGGAGTACCTCTTTGCCGATCTCGATGGCGATGGGGAAGGGGAGCTGGTCTATGCTCTGCGGTTCAAGGACGCCGGGGGGAAGCAGCTGGGTGCGGCCTTCGTTTTGTACTGGAAGGGCAGCGCCTACGCCTCAGTCCTCTTGACGGCCGGCTATGAGGATGCGGGGGAGCAGGTCCTTCGCTCGGTGGACCTGGGAGGGGTGGGCAGTCCCGCCATCGTCCTCCAATGGTCTTCCAAAGCGGGAGGTCTATGTGCTCAGATTTTCCGCTATGACAAGGGGGAAGTCCAGCTTCTGGAAGAAGTCGTCTGCCCTTACCGGGGGGAGCTTGACTTCAGGGAGCGGGATGATGGCAGCACCGATGTGGTGGTGTTTTCCGCCGGCAGGCAGATCCAAGTCATCTCGGGCAGAGAGCTGTTCCCGAAGGTCGGTCCCGAGGTCCCCAGGCAAACGAGGCGGCGGGCCCGGGATGAGGTGCTCCAGGTAGTCAGGAAGGCGATGAACGAACGGGTACTGCCCTCCCTGGTGGTGGATGAACGGGCGAGCCTCCTTGCGGAAAGCTTTGCCCAACGATGCTCGGACTACGGCTATCTGGCCTTTCGGGACAATGCCGGGTTTGCCTTTTACCACCGGTATTCCCTGTCCGGGGAGACTGATTACGTAAGTCTGGTGAGTGAAAGCTTGGCCGTGGTCCAGGGCGAGCTGGACCTGAACCAACAGGAGGAGATCGCCGCCTATTTTCGGTCCCTGGCATCGACCCTCCTGGAGCGAAGCATCCCCCAAGGGAGATTCACCCACTTAGGGATCGGGCTTGGCATCAGCCCCCACCAGCTCACTTTGTTCATGGTCTTCATCGGACGGCACATCCATATCGATCCTGTTGAACGCCTCATCCAATCGGCTGAGGAGACGGAGCTTGCAGCGAGGCTCATCAATCCCCAGGCCAGCCTTGAGGGGATCTGGTGGTACTACGAGCCCTATCCGGAGCCCTTGTCATTGCAGAGACTGCGGATGGGCGATCTTCCACCTTACTGGCCCGATACGAAAAGGTGGCTGCGGCGCCAGCTGTCACCTGGCTCCTATTACGCTTCCGATGGGAGCAGGGGCGAGGTGGAGATAACGAGCGAGGGATTTAAAGTAAAGCTTCCCTTTGACTATGGACCGGGGGTTTACACGGGGGTGGTGTATCTTTCCACCGGCGGCGGCTCCTATCCCGCGGGGCTCATCAGCTTTGTGGTGCGCGATCAGCCGTAGCGAAAGCCCAACAGAAATCCTCCGGTGAAGCCTCCAGCGACCGCGATGCTGGTGGAAAACCAGGCCATGATGCCTTCGAGCCAGGAGGAGGGGGAGCCTTGGAGGGTGTTTTCATAAAGGGCTTCCACCGATTCCCAGTGGATAGTGATGATGCCCAGCTTGCCCAGGCCGATGAGGAGCGCGAGGATCACCGCGATGAGGATGAGCCCAAGTTTCAGGGTCTTCTTGACGGTGTAGCCGACCGCGGCGCCCAGCAAAGCTCCCAGGCCGACTTGTCCGGCAAACAGGGGAAAGTCGAAGCTGTTCATTGCGCTCCCTCCCGATTGTTGCCTCTGATGGTATTATATCATCTTTGTCCACGTTTAAAAAAGAAACCAGGGGGAGATCGGGACCTGGCGACGAATATGTAGTGGGGCTGCAAGCCCTAAGACGGAGGTGAAAAAATGGGACAGACCTTAGCAGAAAAGATTTTGAGCCGGAAGGTGGGGCGCCCGGTGCGGGCGGGGGAGATGGTCATCTGCCCCGTCGATGTGGCCCTGACCCAAGACGGCACAGGCCCCTTGGCCGTCAGGCAGCTGCAGAAGCTGAACATGGTCAGGGCGGCTTGCCCCGGGCGGACCGTCTTGTTCATCGACCACGCCGCGCCCAGTCCCCGCAAGGAGCTGTCGAACGATCACATGCTGCTGCGGGAATTTGCGCGGGAGACGGGCTGCGTCCTCTCCGATGTGGGAGCGGGGGTTTGTCACCAGATTATTGCGGAGGAGTATGCCCGGCCCGGGGATGTGATCATCGGCGCCGATTCCCATACCGTCACCGCCGGGGCCCTTGGCGCCTTTGCCACCGGAATGGGCTCCACCGATGTGGCCATGGGAATTGCCCTCGGCAAGACCTGGTTTCGGGTCCCGGAGACCTTCCAGATTAGGGTCCGCGGTCGGTTCTCCCCAGGTGTTGGCGCCAAGGATTTGATCCTCCACCTCATCGGCCGCCTCGGCGCCGATGGGGCTACCTACAAGGCCCTCGAGTTCGTCGGAGAGACTATTGAAGAAATGCCCATGACCGACCGGCTCACCTTGTCCAATATGGCGGTGGAGGCCGGCGCCAAGGTAGGCCTCATCCCTTCCGATGAGGAGACCCGTCGGTACCTGGCCGCGATGGGCCGGGAAGGAGACTGGCAGCCGCTGGCCCCCGATGCCGATGCCGAGTATGAACGGGTGGTCGAGGTCGATGTCTCCGAGCTTGAGCCGATGGTGTCCGCTCCCCACACGGTGGATAATGTCCGTCCGGTGGGAGAGCTTGCCGGCACCAAGATCCATCAGGTTTTCATCGGCTCTTGCACCAATGGTCGTCTGGCCGATTTGGCCGAGGCGGCCCGGATCCTATCAGGCCGCACCATCCATCCCGAGGTAAGATTGATCGTTGTTCCCGCCTCCCGCCGGGTGTTCCTCGAGGCCATCGATGCCGGCTACATCCGGGAACTGGTCGCCGCCGGGGCGACGGTGCTGGCCCCTGGCTGCGGACCTTGCGTCGGCGTCCATGAGGGCATCCTCGGTGATGGCGAGGCTTCTTTGAATACCTCCAACCGCAATTTCCAGGGACGGTTGGGCAATCCGGCCGGGTTTATCTACCTGGCATCCCCGGCGGTGGCAGCGGCCACGGCCTTAAAAGGGGAAATCGCCGATCCGCGGGAGGTGTTGGCATGAAGCTGAGGGGAAAGGCCTGGAAATTCGGCGACAACATTTCCACCGACCATATTGCGCCGGGACGATTGTTCCATCTGCGCTCCAACCTGCCGGAGCTGGCCAAACACGTGCTGGAGGATGCTGACCCTGAGTTTCCCAAGCTGGTGCAGGCGGGGGATTTTGTCGTGGGCGGCAACAACTTTGGTCTCGGCTCGAGCCGGGAGCATGCCCCGACCATCATCAAGCTGGCGGGGGTAAGCGCGGTCCTGGCCAAGTCTTTCGCCCGGATCTTTTTCCGGAATGCCATCAACGTGGGGCTGCCGGTATTGATCTGCGACACCGATCAAATCGATCAGCACGACGAGCTGGAAGTCGATCTGGCGGCAGGCACCATCAAGAACTTGACCAGGGGCGTAGAACTTGTCTTTGCTCCTTTGCCGGAAGTGATGCTGACCATCCTGGAGGATGGGGGCCTCGCGGCCCACGTGCAAAAGCACGGTGATTTACGATTGGAATAAAGGGAGGAGAAACAATGACCCATCGAGTCACCCTGATCCCCGGAGACGGCATTGGACCTGAAATCATGGAAGCTGCCCGCCGCTGCATCGACAACAGCGGGGCGTCCATCGAATGGGAGGTCCAGGAGGCTGGGGCCGATGTGATGGAGAAATACGGGACGCCGCTGCCGGATCACGTTTTGGATTCCATCCGCAGAAACAAGGTGGCCATCAAAGGGCCCATCACCACTCCCATCGGGACGGGCTTTCGGAGCGTCAACGTAGCTTTGCGCCACGCCTTGAATCTCTATGCCTGCGTGCGGCCCTGCAAGTACTATCCCGGGGTCCGCTCCCTCTACCGAGATGTGGACGTGGTCATCGTCCGGGAAAATACGGAGGATCTTTATGCCGGGGTTGAGTTTGAGATGGGCACTCCCCAGGCCAAGCAGATCCAAGCTCTGGCTGAAGGGAAGATCCCCGATGATGCCGCCATTTCCATCAAGCCCATCTCCGTCACCGCCAGCCGCCGCATCGTGAAGTATGCCTTTGAGTATGCTCTGGCCAACAACCGCCGGAAAGTAACCGCGGTGGCCAAGGCCAACATCATGAAGTACACCGATGGGTTGTTCTATCGGGTGGCTCGCGAGGTGGCCGCGGAGTATGAAGGCCGGATTGCCTACGAAGAGGTTTTGGTCGACAACATGTGCATGCAGCTGGTGCAAAAGCCGGAGCTTTACGATGTTTTGGTCATGCCCAATCTGTACGGAGACATCGTCTCTGATGTGGCTGCCGGACTGGTGGGAGGCCTAGGTGTTGCCCCCGGGGCAAACATCGGGGATGGTATTGCCATCTTTGAGCCCACCCACGGCTCCGCGCCCAAGTACAAGGGTCAAAACAAGGCCAATCCAACTGCTTTGATCCTCTCCGGGGTCATGATGCTCAGGCACTTAGGGGAAATGGAAGCTGCCGACCGGCTTGAAAGGGCAGTTGCCGCCGTCATTGCCGAGGGCAAGCAGGTAACTTACGACATGAAGCCCCGCCGGGATGATCCAACCGCGGTGGGAACCAGCGAGATGGCTGACGCCATCATTGCGGCCATGGAGAAATAGGCTTTCGGGGTGTGGTGGATTGGCATCGGTCTTGTTTCGTCTGGGGCCAATTAATGTCTATACCTTTGGCTTCACCTTATCTTTAGGTTTTTTGACAGCTACCTTCATCGCCGCCGGGGAGGCCCGGCGGCGGGGCTTGTCCGATGAGGAGCTGGTGAACGCCGCTTTGATCATCATGGCTGCAGGCCTCATCGCGGCTCGGGCGGGCTACGTTTGGGCTAACTGGGATTACTTTGCCGAGCATTCCGGCGAGATCTGGCAGCTGACGGCGGGAGGCCTGTCTTTCCACGGCGGCCTGTTGGGGGGGCTGGCAGGGGCCTTCATCTTTGCCCAGAGCCGGGGCTGGTCCTTCCGCGAGCTGGCCGATTGCGCCGCTTTAGGCCTTGCTCTTGGCTATGCTCTGGCCAGGGTAGGTTGTCATGGGCCGGGGCGTCCTACCGCGGTGCCCTGGGGCATGGCGATCAATGGGATGCTGGTCCACCCCCAAGGGGCCTACGCCATTGTGGTCAGCTACGCTATTTTCGTTTTCCTTTGGAAGATCCGGCTCCAGACGAAGTTCCGGGGACAGCTCTTTGTCGTCTGGTCCATAGCCTATGGAGTCAGCCGCTTTTTCATCGAGTACTTCCGCTACGGACGCCTCTGGGGTCCTTTCACCCTCACCCAATGGGCTAGTCTAGCGATGGTCGCCGGCGGCGCCTACTTGTACCGCCGGTGGGAAGACGGACCTCCTCCTCATCCCCGTCCTCTACTCACCTCTTTTACCCGGCAGGAAGCCCTTCGCTGGCTCCTGGGCCTGGCGCTTCTGATTTGGTTTTACTATGCCTGGAGGGGTTGAAT
>JAAYLE010000144.1 GCA_012522085.1 Bacillota bacterium
AACAAGAGTATCATCGTAGCTTTAGCTCTATTGCTGATTTCTGTGATGGCCGTTGGTGTTGCTGCACAGCCGATCCCCATCAGCGTCTATTGTATCTTAGCCCGATCATCGGTCAGTACTGAAGCCATGTTTCGCTTTGCCGAGATGGTCGAAGAGCGCACCAACAACAAAGTGAAATTCGACTGCTACCATAGTGGAGAGTTGGGCGGCGATGTGGAGACCATTGAAGCCATGCGCCTTGGAACAATTGACATGCGCATGGCGGGAGTAGGTCTCCATTCCCATTTCTATCCCCAGTCCATGCTGCTGGAGCTACCCTTCTTGTTCAAAGACAGGGCCCATGTGCAAAGGTTCATCTACAGCGATGAAGGGCGGAAGTTCATGGACGGCTTTGAGCAGTACGGGGTAAAATGTCTGACCATCTATGACATTGGATTCAGGAACATCAGCAATTCCAGAAGGCCCATTAATCACGTCGATGACGTTAGGGGCATCAAGATCCGGGTGCCGGAAATCGATACTTACGTAAAAGTATGGGAGAAGTTTGGTGCTGCTCCGGTAGCCATGGCCTGGCCTGATGTCTACATGGCGTTGAAGACGGGTGTCCTCGACGCCCAGGACAATGCACCAGAACACACCTATACGAATAAGACCCATGAAACCCAGAAGTATTACAGCGTGATCAACTATATCTGGATGGGCGGCGCTTTTACCATGAATCTCAACAAGTGGAACAGCCTGCCGAAGGATGTGCAGGAAGTGATGCTGCAGGCCGCTCGGGAAGTCTCCGAGTGGACCTTCGCGGAGCTAGCAGCCAAGGATGAATGGGCCCTCGAGCAGATGGAGAAGGAGGGTCTAGAAATCAACCGGTCGCCAGACATCGAAAGCTTCCGGGCCAAGGTTGCGGATCTGTACGACGAGCTGGCCAAAGAATCGTGGTACGATCCTGAGGTCATCGCAGCTATCCGTGCGCTAGAGAACTAGCTTTGTGGGTTGCGGCGGTCCCCGCCGCGACCTCGCCCTGGAGGAGGGAAGGCAAATGTTAAGGGCGCTAAACAATGCAATCGATCGGGCTCTAAAATACTTATGCAGCATCTGCCTAATCACCATCGTTGTGCTTTTTCTCATCGAGGTCTTGTTCCGCTACATTCTAAAGATCTCCTTCGCCTGGTCCTGGGAAGTCAACAGGATAGCCTTCATTTGGATGTGCTTCATGGGGGCAGCGGTAGCGCTGCGCAAGAGAGGACATATTAGGTTTGAGATAATCATCGGCCGCCTCAAGTCGCGTCCCCAGGTTTTGATGAGCCTTTTTTGTGATGTCCTAGCGCTGGCTTTTTTCATTTTTTTGTTGAAGGAAGGTTACACGGTCTACAACCTTGCTCGAATGACTAAGTTCCCGACGCTGCGCATCTCGCAGGGTTGGATGTTCGCTGCTTTGCCGTCAAGCGCTTTGATTATGCTCATTTACGTGATTGAGCTGGCAATTAACGATGTGGCAAAGATTATGGTCCGAACTGGGGAGGGGCATGAAGCCGTCTAACTGATGTAGTCAAGAAGGGAGGCGTGACAAGAATTGCTAACCATACTAGTGGTCGCGTTTGTTTTCCTCGCTCTCATCGGTATGCCAATCGCCATCGCCCTTGGCATCTCAAGCGCTCTGGCCTTAGTTTTTAGTCCATATCCGACTGTGGCCGCCGTCCAGAAGATGCTAACGGGCATCGATTCTTACACATTGTTGGCGATCCCCCTTTTTATTCTCGCCGGTCAGCTCATGAACGTGGGGGGAG
>JAAYLE010000145.1 GCA_012522085.1 Bacillota bacterium
CGGCGTAATACTTCTCGGTGACATCCGGGGGCTTCAGGTTGACCGCAATGTTGTCCAGTGCGAGTATATCTAACAGAGCAGGATCGATGTTCAATCGACCTCTAAACTCCGACGGCCGCCCAAGAAGCTTTTCCGCGACTGCCGGATCGATCACCATCTCCAGCCAGGGGACGCGATCGGGGATTTGACCATTGAGTGTTGCTAGGATTCGTTCTCTTGGCTTCATCACAACTCTCCTCCTGTGGTTGCTAGTTACTCCTCAAAGCTCCAAGACTGCTTATCACATCGCTAGCCTTGGGAGCCAGGTTACCAATCCTGGGAAAACGGTAATGATGCATAGCGCAATCAACAGTGGAACCAAGAAGGGAAGGGTAGCTTTCACTACACGGTCGAAGGGAACATTGGCGATCCCTTGCAGCACATACAAAACCATTCCGACGGGCGGCGTCAACAACCCGATCATTAACGTCAATACCATGATCAGACCGAAGTGAACCAAGTCAATGCCCATCGACTTAACGTAGGGTACGAGAATGGGACAGAGAATCAAGATGGCGCTGACCGGCTCCATAAACATTCCTACGAAAAGCAGGAAGATGATGATGACAAACAGGGTGCCAAGCTGGGTCTGGGCCAGGTGGGGGATCAGGTCGGCAAAATACATCGGGATCCCCGACCGCAGCATCAGCCATCCGTAGATGCTGGCCGCCGCACAGATCAGCGCAATGGGTACCGTCTGCTGCACTGTCTCCGCGACTACTCTGGGGATATCCGCTAGGGGCAGTTCCCGGTATAAGAACACGGACAGAACAAGGGCATAGGCAGCCGCTACCACCGATGCCTCCGTCGGGGTGAACCAGCCCCAATAGATCCCGCCAATGATGATGATCGGAGTCATTAGAACGGGCAAAGCATCCACGAAGCCTTTCGCGACTTCTTTCAATGTCGGCCTGGGTGCTCGCGGATAATTGCGCTTCTTCGCGTAGAGGGCGACCATGATCATCAGACAGATCGCCATGAGCAGCCCGGGGACTATTCCCGCCAACAACAATGCCCCAACCGACGCTTGCGCAGATACACCGTAGAGAACAAGGGGAATAGAAGGTGGAATGATGGGCCCGATAGTAGATGAGGCGCCAGTAATAGCCGCGGAGAAATCGACATCATAACCGGCTCCCAGCATTGCCTCCATCTCGATGGTTCCCAATCCGGCCGCATCGGAAACGGCGGCGCCGCTCATGCCGGCAAAGATCACACTGGCGATGATGTTGACCTGGCCAAGGCCCCCAGGCAGATGACCAACGAGGATATTGGCAAAACGGAACAACCGCCTAGTTATTCCCCCAGTGTTCATCAGCTGGGCGGCAAAAATGAAAAAAGGCACGGCAATGAGGGTGAAGTTATTGATTCCGTACAGCATGCGCTGCGCGACGATCTGGTAATTGAAGAAAAATCCCTGGGTATAAAACAAATATAGGATGGAACAGGCTCCCATGCAGTAGGCGATCGGCAGACCAGTGAGCATCAAGGGAACCAGCAATCCGACTAGGATGACAATTGCTGCGACATCCA
>JAAYLE010000146.1 GCA_012522085.1 Bacillota bacterium
AATTTGCCCCAAGTGGGTGGTATAAAGACCCGTTTCCTTCATGCGGTTAAAGTAGGCGCCACCGGAAAAGGTGTATCTGGTCCCTACTTCCCCCTCCCCGATTTGCTCCCGCACCCAGGCGATGAAGTCACCCACCGCCAGATCCCGCGGCAAGAATAAAGGAGGCAGATCCAGGGCAAACCGCGCCGCATTATGGCCGGCGAGGGTGCCTGTAACTATTGCCTCGGTGTGGCCCACCGCAAGGCCAATCTTTTCACCGGCGCAAAAGAGGTTGTCTAGACCTCCCACTCTTAGGGCATCATCCCGGGGAGTGATGAGGCCAAAGCGGACGGAATTGCCCCGACCTCCACCGTAAGGATCGTGATAAGTCACCCTTTCCATTCCCGGCAGTCGACGCAGTTCTTCCAAGGGGAAAAAGGGAGTCATCAGTTTAACCTGACCGGTATCAAGTAGAACCAAGTTGTCCGCATATTCAGGGAGGGCATACTGCTGACAAGCCTTGCGCCCCAGCATTTCCCCATGGACCACGTACTTGGGGATAGGTATGAGCACACAGCCATTGGTATCTAGCCGATCGGCAAGCCAACTGGCCACTGTATGTTTGTTCAGCTCGCAGGAGCCGCTCATGCCCAAAGCTTGGTCCGACACTCTCTCTTGCACCTTGGCCTTAGCAGCTAGACTCACCCGGGGTCCAAAGGTGGGACAACGAAAGATGCACATCACACACCCGGCGCCATAGCGAAGACAGTTGCCCGGCGGACCCGCGGTACCGGTAGCATCCACGTAGGCGTCCCCTTCAATTATCTCGCCGCTGGCCAGAACTACGCCCACCACTCGTGTGCCTACCGTGTGGGCATCCACCACTCTGCTTTCCAACAGAAGCCTGATGCCCTCCCGGAGGATCAGATCCCGGATGCTCGCTTCGATGACCTCCACATCATAAAGACTGGCATGCACATGGCCGGGAAAGGAGAGATTTGTATGCCGCGCACAGTCCTCCATCACCTTGATGATGTCTCCGCCGCCTAGACATCTTAGCTCTTCCAAAGCCGTGAGCCGCCCGTTGTTCTTGAATATCCCCCCCACCAATCCGGAGCCGAGCAGCATATTCGTTCTCTCGATCAGGGTAACATCCAGCCCCGCCCTGCCCGCGGCAAGGGCGGCAGCACAACCGGCCCATCCTCCGCCCACAACCACCACCTGAGGCCGCAGCATAAATACACCCCCTGTGGTATCTTATGAGGGGAAGGGCGGGTCGACGCGGACTTCGGCCCACAAAAAAAGCTTCCCGCGGGAAGCCTTGGCGAACCGGCGCCAACGTGCCTTAAGTATCCCGTATGTTCCCCCGGATTCCCGCATAAGTGCGAGGCATGTCCGTTTTCCCATCCCGCACGAGAGTTTGAATCCGATCGATCACCTGGGGAGCAAGATCGATGAGGCGATCGTAAATGGCCGTGCCGTCAACGGGTAGGAGGCGCACTTGCCCCTGCCCCACCACCAAGAAGGCGACAGGACTTAACGACATGCCGCCGCCGCTGCCGCCCCCGAAGGGGAAAGAACCCTCTTGTTGATTCCCCGTCTCATATTCCGAACCTCCGGCAGCGAAGCCAAAGGACACCCTGGAGACAGGCAATATCACCATGCCGTCTGGCGTTTCCACCGGGTCTCCAAGGATCGTATTCACATCGATCATACTCTTGAGGCTCTCCATGGCCGTCTGCATAAGGACCCCGATGGGATGATCGTTAGCCAAAGCTTTTTGCTCCCTTCTGGAAGTTATCGCGAACAATGCTCCCTAGTCTCGTGAGGATAATATGGCCCAACTTGAGATGGAATATGCACTGAGCCCGCACGCAGAGCAGTCGCTGGTTAAAATGGGGCTGGATGGCGACATTCGATCGGCAGCTTGGCGGAAGCAAGGGTTGGATGGCGCCCCAGACTCCCCACAACATCCCGGCGGCAAGGCCGGTGGAGGCCGCATCCCCCGTGCCGACAGCCACCTTAAGATCGATGGAGCGGCAGTAGGGACTGAAAAACCGGCTGGTGCGGAGGAGCATCGCCAGGGAAGACTCTCGGGATGAGCCGTCCATACTAGCAAACAAACGCCCGGGTAGTCTTCCCCCGGGTCGCGATGTTCCGCCCCTTAGTCTAATGGGTACTTGGACTGGGCGCCAGTTGCCGACTCCTATCCGAAGAAAAAGGCCATCATCTTTCCCTCCCAGCCGGTAGATGGATTCCACCGTCACGGGAAGGAAAAGCAAGACCAATATGGCCGGAAGGGCCAGGAAAGCCACCACTTTTCACCCTGCCTTATTTTCTCCAGCCCTTAACTTACAATACCTCTTCCTCGGGCAAAGGTGGCAAATCATCCAAGGAATTCAAGCCAAGGTGAACTAGGAACTTGGTCGTCGTTCCGTACAGGATCGGGCGGCCCGGTTCATCTAGGCGTCCCACTTCCTCCACTAATCCCCGTTCCAGCAGGCTTTGCAGAGCGCTGTCCACCCTGACTCCTCGAATCCTCTCCATCACCGCCCTAGTGACTGGCTGCTTGTAAGCGATGATGGCCAGGGTTTCCAATGCGGCAGGGGAAAGTCCAGTAGTGTTGACAGGACGATGGAGCTTTTCTATGAGTTCGGCGAATTCCTCTCGGGTCCGCAGCTGCCAACCCCCGGCGAGGGGATAGAGCAGAAAACCGCCCATGCGCTCTTGGTACTCGCCCAGCAACTCCCGTAAAGCTGCTTCCACTTCTTTGGGGCTTGCCCCTGTCAGTTCAGCTAATGCCTTTTCACTTAGAGGTTCGGGAGCGGCAAATAAGAGAGCTTCAATGCAGGCCTTCAGTTCTTCTTGCATCGGGTTCATCTCCACTTCCAAGGGAAAGCTCAATGACCCCGAAGGGCCGATCTTGGCGAACCTTAACCTTGCCTTTCCTGGCAAGTTCCAGCACCGCAAGGAGGGTAACCACGTAATCGAGCCGGCTCCTCCCATATACTAACAAATCGGCGAACTGCTTCGGCTCCTTAGCCAGGGAGCTGAGGACGGCCCTCATTCTCCCAGGCAAGTCGATGCTGATGCGCCGCAGCTCTTTCACTTCCTGCCGCTCGCGGTAAGCGGCCAGTACATCCGCCGCTAAGCGGCAAAGGAGTTCAGGCGTAGCCGATCCTACCGGTCGAGTGTAATGGACCTGGAGCTTCGGGCAGGGAGCCTCCCGGGGAAAGCGTCTGCCAGCCTCCACCAGAAGCTCCCCTAGTCTCAACGAAGCCAAGTAAAAACGACGATAGTCGAGCAGGCGAAGGGCCAGTTCTTCCCGCGGATCCGGCTCGGCGGGCTCCTCCGCGTCAGATTTTGGCCTGGGCAGCAAGCTTCGCGCTTTGAGCTGGATTAGCGTTGCCGCCATGACCAAGAAATCGGCGGCCAAATGCAGATCTAATACCTTAACGACAGACAGATACTCCAGGTACTGGTCAGTTATCCGAGCAATGGGTATGTCCCAGATGCTGACCTCCTCCCGCTTGATGAGGTCCAAGAGAAGCTCAAAGGGGCCTTGGTAAACGGGAAGTTGAACCTGGTAGGTCATGTTTCCTCCCCTTTACATCCCCATCGCCTGGCGCACTTCAGCCATGGTGACTGCCGCCACTTCCCGGGCTTTAGCTGCTCCCGCGGCAAGCAAGTCTTCTACTGCATGGGGGTCCTTAGCCCAGTTTCGACGTCGTTCATGGATGGGAGCGAGGAACTCGACCAGCTTGTCCGCCAACCGCTTCTTGCAGTCCACACAACCGATCCCTGCCTGACGACAATCGACTTCGATTCCTTCCGTCTCCTCCAGATTGAAGATCTTGTGGAGGGCGAAGACGCTGCAGACCTCGGGATTCCCGGGGTCCTTTCGCCTTGCCCGCTGGGGATCGGTGATCATGCTGCCGATCTTGCTACGGATCTCTTCCGGCTCCTCCGCCATTAGGATCACATTCCCATAACTCTTGCTCATTTTCCGTCCGTCCAGACCCGGAAGGACAGGATAGGGAGTCAATTTTGCCTGGGGTTCGGGAAAGGTCGGCCGGTAGAGATAGTTGAAGCGACGCACGATCTCCCGGGCTAATTCCAAGTGGGGCAGCTGATCTTCGCCAACGGGTACAGTGTCAGCTTTGTAGATCAGAATATCCGCAGCCATCAACACCGGGTAGCCCAAGAATCCATAGGTCCTGATGTCTTTTTCGGCCAGCTGAGTCAATTGCTCTTTGTACGTGGGGCATCTCTCCAGCCACGACAAAGGCGTGATCATCGAGAGCAACAGGTGCAGCTCCGCGTGTTCCTTCACATCCGACTGGCGGAAAATCAGGCACCGCTCGGGATCCAAGCCCGCGCTCAGCCAATCGATCGCCATTTCCCGCACATTCTCGCGAATGATTTCCGTTTCTTCATACCCGGTCGTCAAGGCATGCCAGTCAACGATGCCAAAGAAGCACTCGTAGTCATCTTGCAGCTGCACCCAGGCCTGGAGGGCCCCAAGGTAGTTGCCTAGATGGAGTCTTCCCGTCGGCCGCATGCCGCTGAAAATTCGACCTTTCTTTCCCATCTCTTCCATCCTTTCTTCAGCACTTCTAAAGGAACCGCATACCCCAAGTCAAGGCCCGCACGATGGGCAGCAAGAGCTGTCGAGCCAGCCCGCTCATAATCAAGAAAACCAGCAGCAAAGGACCATAAGCCTCCAGTTGGCCCAGAGCATAGGCCTGCCGCCCCGGAAGCAGCCCCATGAGAATCTTTGACCCGTCTAGGGGCGGAACCGGGATCAGATTAAAAGCGGCCAGCCACAAATTCAAGGCGATATTAATCTCGAAAAAGTTGATCAGCAGCCTAGCCGCCATCGGCTGCAAGGGACGGGCAATAAGACCACCGATGAGCGCAAAAAAGTACGCCAAAGTTATGTTCGCCAGTGGTCCGGCCAAGGCGACGTACATCATCCCACGACGGCTGTCGCGAAAATAACGGGGATTAATCATCACCGGCTTGGCCCAACCAAAGCGAAAGAAGACCAACATCAAGGCCCCAATTGGATCCAAATGGGCCAGTGGGTTCAAAGTCAATCGACCCGACAGCCTGGGAGTAGGATCCCCCAGGTAGTCAGCTGCCGCTCCATGGGCAAATTCATGGATGGAAATGGCCATCAATGCCGCAGGCACAGTAAGTAGCAGCCTATAAGGAAGCATTAAGGATCCTCCTTTGTCAGTTGCCCCATCATCCTATCTGCTAAGGAAAGCTCATCCTCCCGAGTTGCCACTTCCTCATCAAGTTTGGCCCGCAGGACCTTCCTTAGCACCTTTCCAAAAGACGGCCCTGGACGGTAGCCTAATGCCACCAGATCACTGCCGGTGATCGACAGCTCCACCTTAGACAACCGCTCCCGATAGGCGATGAGCCGCTCTCTAATTGGCGAGGCTCCGCTGTAGGCCCAAAGAAGCGCCAGCCCCTCCTCCGGAAGGGTGGATAACACATCATAGATTGTACTGGGCCGCAAATTCGGCCAGTGCAAACACCACAGGGCAAAACGCCAATTGGCCAAGAGAGCACGGAGTTTCCTCTGCTCGGCCCCACTTAGGGCCAGCCTCTCGGCAGCCTCCGTGGCAGCCTCCAAGGGCTGGTGAAACAAGATTCCCGCCAAATAGGCAAACCCATGGCAAGGCAAATGTAAAGCCCGCAAGGACGAGGGAACGCCCCTCAGCAAAGCCCAATCGATCTCCCCCAAAGCCCAATGAATGGCCCGAAGGAGGCCGAAATCCGCCAACATCTGAAGCATGGGCAGAACTTGCTCTTCCGCCAGAATCTTGCGCATCTCGGCTCCCAGCCGCTGGGGAGACACGCAACAAACCAATCCCCCCTCAACCGCGCTGGCCATCAGCCGCCTGGTCCTATCTTCCACCTGGAAGCCGTAGCGAACCCCAAATCGCACCGCCCTGAAAAGGCGCGTCGGATCGTCCCGGAAGCTTCCGTCATGGAGAACCCTAATGAAGCCTCGCCGCAGGTCCTCCAAGCCGCCGAATGGATCGACCACCTTCCCCAGGTCCTCGGGACCCAGGGACAGGGCCAGGGCATTGATGGTAAAGTCCCGCCGCCAAAGGTCTTCCCGAAGATCCGCCGCGGCAACCTGCGGCAGGGCCCCTGGGCGGGGGTAGTACTCTTTGCGGGAGCCAGCCACATCGATGGCCCAGCCAGCGGGCAGCAGCACCTTGGCCGTGTCAAAATCACCGAAGACGACTACCCGGCCTCCCCAACGGGCTGCAATTTCTTCGGCGAAGGTAATTCCTCCCCCGCTGACGACTAAATCGATGTCCGTATTCTCCCAGCCCAAGAGGAGGTCCCGCACAAGCCCGCCGACGATGTAGCAATATCGTCCTTCCTTCGCGGCCAGCCGGCCGGCTTCCTGCAGATACCCCATCACTTGGGGCGAAAATCGCGCTGCAAGTTCCCCGAAGAGATTCATGCCTGCTCAACGCTGCGGGCTTCAAGACTCTCCAGTCGGAAGGGGATCACATCATTAGCGATGAGCGTTGCGTACGTCTCCCGCCGGACCACCAAATCCGCGGACCCTTGAGAGACGAAGACTACCGCGGGACGGGGAAGGCGGTTGTAGTTGCTGGCCATTGAATAGGTATACGCCCCGGTGCAAAAAACAGCCAGGATATCGCCTGGAGCCACCTCGGGCGCCTCCAGGTCCCAAATGAGCATGTCCCCCGACTCACAGCACTTGCCCGCAACAGATACTAATTGAGTTTTCTGCTTGTCGGCCTTGTTGGCCACCATAGCCTCATAGACCGCCTGATAGAGGGCCACCCGAGGATTGTCACCCATGCCCCCATCGACGGTTATGTACTTGCGAATGCCCGGCAGCTCCTTGACAGCGCCAACGCGATAGAGGGTTGTACCGGCTTCCCCTACGATGGACCGGCCAGGCTCAACGCTAATCAGGGGTAGGTCCAAACGGCACATTGCCGCATTCTCCCTGACACTCTCGACCAGATAGGCTATATACTCCTCCGGGCTGATGGGGGAATCATCCCTGCTGTACTTAATGCCCAAACCGCCCCCCAGGTTCAATTCTGCCGCGGTCCAGCCAAGCTCATCCCGGATCTCTTTCAGGAAGTGATATAGGATCCCGATGGTAACCCCGAAGGATTCGAGTTCGAAGATTTGGGACCCGATATGGCAGTGCAGCCCCCGCAAGTTAAGGTTTCTTGCTTCCAAGGCCGTTCGCACCGCCTCCCGAGCTATCCCTTGAGCCAAGGGAAAACCGAACTTGGAGTCCAGCTGACCTGTTTGGATATAGGTATGGGTGTGGGCTTCAACCCCCGGCGTAACCCGCAAGAGGATATCAACCTGGCGCCCTAGTTTTTCACAAAGCCGATCCAGGATCTCCAATTCAAAGGAGTTGTCCACGACGATGCAGCCAATCCCCGCCTGCAAAGCCATCACGAGCTCCTCGCGGGACTTATTGTTGCCGTGAAAGTAAATCCTCTCCCTGGGGAAATCCGCAGCCAAGGCGGTGTAGAGCTCCCCTCCCGAGACCACATCAAGGCAAAGGCCCTCCTGGGCGATCAAGCGGCACATAGCGAGGGTCAAAAAAGCCTTGCCTGCATAGATAGTCCTGCTATGGGGGTAATGCCGGGCAAAGGCCTTTTGATAGGCCCGACACTGACCTCGGATCAGCTCTTCGTCGAAAACGTACAAGGGAGTACCGAATCTAGCCGCCAAATCGACTACATCGCAGCCTCCGATCTCCAGGTGCCCCCGCCCATTGATGCCCATCGTTCCCCGCAATTCCATGGAGAAGCCCCACCTTTGCATACAGGTTCTTCACCATCATAACATATGCCTGCCCCCGGGGGAAGGTCTTGGATTGATGATGCTCATGCTGACTAGTTGGAGTCTTGTTTGGAACGGGCCGTTGCGGGGCGGCTCCTCAGATCGGGAACGGGAGTGCGAAAAATGAGACGCATCAAGGCTTTCAAATTGAGGGGGATGAGGGGCCAAAGATAGGGCGTGTCGAAAGAGCGGGTAAGAGCAAAGAACAGGATGGTGATCACCACTCCCGCGGCAAGACCAACCAGACCGAAGAAACCGGCAAGAATGAGAGTCATTAGCCTGAACAACCTGATGGCCAAACCGAATTCCAGACTCGGTGTCGCAAAGGTGCCAACGGCCGCTACGGCCGCATATAGAATCGTCTCTTCATTAAACAGCCCCACCTTAACAGCAAAGTCCCCTAGGAGGATGGCTCCCACAATTCCCAATGAAGTTGCCAGGGCGTTGGGTGTATGGATGAAGGCCATCCGCACCAAATCAAGACCAAGCTCCAAAATAACAAACTGTGCAAAGAGAGAAAGGGTTGTCGGACCCTTTGGTCCTAAGAATTGCAGCGCCTCAGGCAGGATGTCTTTATCCATCACTAACGCCAACCATAAGGGTGTTAGGATGAAGGACAGGAGCATTCCGAAGGTGCGCACCCAGCGAAGATAGGTCCCTACGACCGGGTGCTGGAAATACTCCTCGGCGTGCTGAGTAAAATGCCAGGCAGTAGCCGGGGCCAACGCGACGGCCGGAGTGGTATCGACGATGATGGCCACATGACCTTCGAGGAGGTGGGCCGCGGCCACATCCGGCCGCTCGGTGTAGCGCACCTTGGGCAAAGGATTAATCGTTGCCCTGACGACGTATTCTTCCAGGCTCTTAATCCCCATCGGCAGACCCTCAACACCCACATCCTCGATGCTTTTCTCGATTGTCTCGACTAGTTGGGGCTCCGCCAAATCCTCGATGTAGACGATGACTACATCCGTTTGGGACCTTTTCCCGGCCTTTAGCGCTTTGCAGCGAAGGCGCGGGTCCCGCAGCCGACGCCGCAACAGAGCCGTGTTGAAAATTGAAGTCTCCACAAAGCCATCCCGGGAGCCTCTGGTCACCCGTTCCAAGTCCGGCTCCTCGATGCCCCGAACAGGATATTCCCGCGCGTCGATGATCAAAGCCTGGTCCAAACCGTCGATAAGGAGCACTAAAGGGCCCGAGATGACCTGAAGAATCACATCATCCAGATCATCGGAGGTACTCACCTCGAAGTAGGGCAGGCCCTGTTGCAGAATCTTCTCGAGGGGATCCGGCAGCACATCCTCCCGGGTGAGGGCCATGAGGGACCGCATAATGTCAACGGTCACGTGGTCCTTGATCAGTCCATCGACGAAAATCAAGGCAGCATCCTTACCGCCGATGGTTATGCGGCGGAGAATCAGGTCAAAACTGATATCGAGCCCCAGCTCATCGGTCAAGACAGCGATGTTTTCCTCTAGGTCCTTCACCAGTTTGCGCGCCACTTACGACCCACCTCCGCCATGAAGAAAAGCGTCCTTAAGGACGCTTACTCTTCTTCCCCCTCCAGGAGGGAGACTACCCTAGCGCACCACTGTGGGCACGAAAAGGTCGATAATACCAATGACTAAGGCCGCCAGCAGGGCTCCAAAGACGGTCACCGACATGCCGGGCACCACAAACTGGGTTGCCCAGATGACAATCGCCGATACTAAAAAGCCTACAATGCCCCGACTGTAGGGGGAGACCCGCTTCCCAAGAGTGGTCTCGATCACCCACCCGATCAAGGCGATGACCACGGCCGCAAGCAAGGCGTGCCAGAAGCTCATGGTTCTAAACCCGGGCACTAAGAATCCCACCAGCATCAACACCAGGGCGGAAACGATGAACCGTACAACGACTCCCAACCACTCCACTCAGAATCACCTCCAGGTTCTTTCTCGTCCCGTATTTTTCCCCTTCTCGGGAGGATTATGCGAGGTGTGACTCCTCTTGCCTAAAAAATAGCGGTGGGGAGAGGATCCCCACCCTACTCAGTTCCTTCTACCCGAAAGGCTATCTGTACATCCGCCTTGTAGTCAACTATGTTTCCTTCTTCATCTACATCCCCGGTCCAGTTGAGCACCTCAACGCCGCTGATATTCCGGACTGTCTTCGATGCTTCTTGGACCGCCTTCTTGACCGCATCCTCCCAGCTTGTTTGGGATTCGCCAACCAACTCCACGACTTTGATTACCGTCACCTCATCACTCCTTCGCCAAGACTTCCATCCTTATCATTCCCTCCTAACGGGGATTATAATCCCGCGGACTATGGCTCCCAAACGCGCGGATACAGCCAGTAAAGGAGGGACCCTGCCGTCTTGCCTAAGATGAAGGCCAGAAGCAATACCCGTAAAGAATCCTGCAATGAAAGTCGCCGCCCAAGTACGGGCAGCACATTCAGCACTTCCGTCAAGGCGCCGGCAAAAAGACCAACAAAAATGCCCATGGCAAGGCCGACAAGGATCATGATCCAAGGAGCAAGGCCTAATCCCCCGTCAAAGCCATCAAAGAGGGCGGCCAGGATGCCGCCGGCGATGATGGCCCTTTCCAGGCTCCGCACCCGATCGTTGATCCCAGTTAGGTGGACTAGCCGGGGGATGATGTCCAGCACCGTAAGCAGGGCCACCAGGCCTGCCCCCACGGCAATCCCTTCGGCAAAGCCTAGCACTACCGCAAGCAGGGTCATCGATCGCTCTCCTCCTTGCTTCCCTGCCTTTGGGTCCGGTGGATGATGTGCTTGTTTACGTTTTCCAAATAGCAGTCAATTTCAACTTCTAAGGGGCTCGGTTCTACCCCTTGGTTTCGGGAGAGTTGATTGAAGAAGATGGCCATCCCCAGTCCTACGCCGATGGAATAGGCGGCTTGCATCGGCAGCGGATATTGCACGGAGCGGCCGGTCAGCAGGCGATAGATGGTTCGGTGGACCTGGGCCATCCCTACATCGGCATGGAAATTCATCAGGGCCATACCAGCCCCGATGAACAAAAGCAGCCAAACGAGGGCGAAATACAGCACGCTCCATAGGTCTGCCTGCTTCTTAGGTCCATCGATGGAAACAATGACCGCGGCGGGGCCAAAGGGGAATACCCGAACATGGGGATTGCTCTTGCGGATGACTTTGATGACCTCGAGGGTGGAGATGACCTGCAGAGAACCTAAGGAGCCCTCCACGGTCCCCACTTGGATCTGGGCTACTTGGTCTTCCACTTCAGGGTCGGCCGCTATCTCAGCGAGCTGGCCGACGGTCAGCACATCGCCGGGTCGAGCTGCAATCCGTTCCCTTATCCGCAGATAAAGCTCCCTGTCTCCCATCATGACCTCGCCCCTTTGTCCTACTAGTGTTGGTCAAAGGGAGAGGCCCCATTCATACCACCCTCTGGAAGACCCGCAGCCAATTCTCCCAAAGGATTAGTCTAAGCTCCTCTAGGGAAAGACCCGCCTCGCCGAGGGCCTGGACGAGCTGGGGCATCCTGGTCGCATCTTCAAGACCTACAGGAGCAGCATCGATGCCGTCAAAATCCGAACCTAGCCCTACGTGCTCAGGACCGACTAACTCCACCACATGGAGGATATGGCGGACGACATCGTCGATCGTGGCCTGGGGAGCCACAGTCAAGAAGGGAGGATAGAAATTGATGCCGACAACCCCGCCCCTCGACGCAATGGCCTTGATTTGATCATCCGTCAGGTTCCGGGGGTGATCCATTAAGGCGCGGCAGTTGCTGTGGGTGGCCACCCACACCCCATCATCCATCCCCATCGCATCCCAAAAGCCCCGGGTGCTCAAATGGGACACATCCAAGACCATCCCAAGCCGAGCGGCCTCCCGCACCACCTGCCGTCCAAGCCTCGTCAGGCCCCCGCCGCTAGTCTCGTCCCCCACGCCGTCAGCCAGCTCATTGCGCAAATTCCAGGTCAAAGACAGACAGCGCACGCCTAAAGCATACAAGACCTCCAAGGGTTCCGGACGCCCCTCGAGGGCATCACAACCTTCAAGGGCGAGCACCACCCCGAGGTTCCCTCCGCGCAGTCGCCCCCAGTCATCGCCATCCCTGATCAAAAAGGCCTCAGGATACTCTTTGAGGGCCCGATACAAATCGGCGATGCCGATGAGCACCTGATTGAGGGGGGATATACCTTTCTCTCTGGTGCTGCACAAGGCTAGCACCTGGCAAGCCACCCCTCCCATCCCCATGCGGGGAAAGTCCCACTGGCCTTCCTGGGACTGCTGCCAGATGACCCGCCCTTGTTCGCTAGCGGTCATCAGGGCGTCACAATGGGCATCAAAAATAGGCACCAACGTCCAATCCCTCCTGCCGGGCAGAAAAATAAGACTCGCCTGTTGTCACCCAGACGAGCCCCACTCCCTAGTGATGGCCGATTAACGAGGCTGAACTATCAGCTTGATCGCGGTTCTCTCCTCACCGTCGATGATGATGTCGGTAAACGCCGGGATACAGACTAGATCGATCCCGCTTGGGGCGACAAAACCCCTGGCAATAGCCACGGCCTTCACCGCCTGATTGATGGCCCCCGCCCCGATGGCTTGGATTTCGGCTCCTCCCTTTTCTCGAACGACGCTGGCTAATGCTCCGGCTACCGAGTTGGGGTTGGACTTGGTCGATACCTTCAGGACTTCCACAAACGCTACCCCCTCCGGTGGTGTCAATTGTCTGCCATTGTACTTAGATATTATCTATTGCCTGGCAAAAACCCTTTTTTGTGGAAGCAATTTTGTCTATTTAGTCTCATCATTCACTTCCCAAATGCGTTCGATGCCTAGAGCCTTGCCCGATACCGGATCGATATCGATGATGACCGCTCCCAACACAACCGGGCCGCCGGCCACCACGAACCGAGCCGGCAGTTGGGTATGAAAGCGTTCCAAGATGACTTCTTTCTTGATGCCGATCACCGAATCCAGCGGACCGGTCATTCCCAAGTCAGTTATGTAAGCCGTACCCTGGGGAAGGACGCGGGCATCGGCCGTCTGGACATGGGTGTGGGTGCCGACAACCGCGCTCACTTTGCCGTCGAGGTGCCATCCCATCGCTACCTTCTCCGCGGTGGCCTCAGCGTGGAAGTCCACAATCACCACCGGCACCCTGTCAGCGATCTCCCCCAGTACTTTGGTTGCCGCCCGGAAGGGACAGTCAAGTTCACCCATGAAAACCCTGCCGGCCAGGTTAAGGACGCAGATAGGAACGTCTTGGCATTGGAATACGCCCCACCCTCGGCCAGGCACCCCCGGCGGATAATTCTCCGGACGCAAAATCCGCGGTTCCTCCTCGAGGAACTGATAGATCTCCCTTTTGTCCCAGATGTGGTTGCCGCTGGTTAGAACATCGATCCCCATCGCGAACAATTCCTCCGCCACGGGAGCAGTGAGCCCAAATCCCCCCGCCCCGTTCTCCCCGTTGCAGATGACGAAATTGATGTTCCGTTCCTTTTTCAACCTAGGCAACACCCGTCGCAACAGATTGCGACCGGGCCGACCGACCACATCGCCTATCATCAGGACGCGCACCGAAATGTCTCCTCCATCTGTCGAATTGTCAGCGAAACCTCAATAAAGATCGCCTTCGGCTCTCATTAGCTATGATGACACGACCTTCCTCCCGAAATCCAAAGACTTCCCGGCCGCTCCGCTCCGAGCGCACCTCCGCCAGGATCTCCTCCATCATTTCTTGTTGAAAGACCCGTTCATCTTCGTCCAGGAAAGGCAAATCAACCATCAGCTCCTCGAGGAAGGCCTCCCGTATCACACCTACCAGGACCCCCAACTCGCCCGGGGTGAGGCTGTCCACATCCCGCTCCACCTCTAGCTGGGTGAGTTCATCCCACACCTCATGGGAAAACCGACAAACCTCAATGGGCACATCCATCTGAAACAAGTCCCAATAGACTGCCAGGGCCTCCTGGAGGTTCTGCGTCAAGGAAGAGGCTTCACCCTCTGTCAGCCTCCTGGTTATGGTAAAGGAAAGGGTTAATGACCGAGAGCGGGGTCGAAGTTTAACCGTTGCTATTTCTGGATAGCAAACGAGCACCGAAACAAGAAACTGCGCCGAATTTGACAGTTCGTTCGCCGTCCCCTCCCTGGGCAAAAAGTTGATCATCATGACCCCTCCCTTACAAGTTATAGGCGGGGCAATGCCCCGCCTCTCCCTTGCCTTACTTCGCATAGTCAATCGCTCGGGTTTCCCTAATCACCGTGACCTTGATTTGACCTGGATACTCCAGTTCTTGCTCAATCCGTTTGGCAACATCCCGAGCCACTTTGACGGCCGCGAGATCATCGATCCGGTCAGGTTTGACCATGATGCGGATTTCCCGACCAGCCTGGATGGCATAGGCCTTTTCCACCCCATCAAAGGAGTCAGCTATCCCTTCCAGCTTCTCTAGCCTCTTAATGTAGGCCTCGAGGGTCTCCCGCCTGGCTCCAGGGCGAGCCGCGGAGATGGAGTCCGCAGCTGCCACCAGCACAGCCTCCACCGTCTGGGCATCGATATCGCCATGGTGGCAGGCGACCGCATGGATTACTTCTGGGTCTTCCTTATACTTCTTCAGCAAATCGACGCCAATTTGGACGTGGGTTCCTTCAATCTCATGATCCACAGCCTTACCGATATCGTGGAGAAGGCCTGCTCGTCTGGCCAAGTTCTCATCAGCCCCCAGTTCAGCGGCCATCATCGCCGCCAGGGCTGCCACCTCGATGGAGTGGCGCAAGACGTTTTGACCATAGCTGGTTCGGAAGCGCAATCGACCCAGCATGCGCACCAGCTCTGGATGCAGTCCGTGGACATTGGCTTCAAAAGTAGCCTGTTCCCCTTCCTCCCGGATGATGGTCTCCACTTCTTTCCTGGCCTTGTCAACCATTTCTTCAATTCGGGCTGGGTGGATCCGCCCGTCGGTGATCAGCTTCTCCAAGGCGATGCGGGCAATCTCCCGCCGGACAGGATCGAATCCGGATAAAATGACCGCTTCCGGCGTGTCATCGATGATCAAATCGATGCCAGTCAATGTCTCGAGGGTCCGGATATTCCTCCCCTCTCGCCCGATAATCCGCCCCTTCATCTCATCGTTGGGCAGACTGACGACTGAAACGGTCGTTTCCGCCACATGGTCGGCCGCATAACGCTGAATGGCCAGGGCGATGAGCTTGCGAGCCCGCTTTTCTCCTTCTTCTTTGGCCTGGTTTTCAATCTCTTTGATGAGCATCGCGGCATCCTGGCGGACGTCCTGTTCCACCCTTTGCAACAGAAGCTCTCTGGCTTCATCGGATGTCATGTTGCTTAGCCGCTCCAGGACTTTTGTCTGCTCCTCCATGACTTCTTCGACTTCCCGAAAGCGCCTGTCCAGTTCGGCCTGTTTGCGATTGAGATGCTGCTCCCTATCCTCAATGCTTTGGGTGCGCCGATCGACAATTTCTTCCCGCTGGAGCAAGCGCTTCTCTAGTTGCTGCAAATCCGCACGGCGCTCCCGGACTTCCCGGTCGAGATCCCTGCGCACCCGATGGGCCTCTTCCTTCGCTTCCAAAAGCAACTCCCGTTTGCGGGCCTCAGCTTCCTTTTCGGCATCGGCCAGCATCCTCTTAACGGCCTCTTCGGCTGATGCGATCTTGGCCTCGGCCAAGTATTTGCGAACGGCGTAGCCGGCTACGCCAGAAAGTAGCGCGACGAATATGATCAGAGCTGCTAGTATTGTCTTCACCTCCCTATGCACAATTTTTGTGCAGAAACAAGCCGAGTACTGAGACTCGGCTTGTGGCAGTCAAGCTCACCCCAACCGGGATGACTATTGGTAGTCTGGCACCCGCCATATCGGTCCCATTGTACTGTCTTTCCCATACAGTGTCAAGCAAGGGGGCCACCTATAACTTCTCGGACAACTCTACTGATGATGCCGAACGCGAAACCCCTTCGGACGAGGTAAGCAGCTAGTTTCCGCGCCGCCGCCTCGGGATCGTCTCCATGGTAGCGAGGCATCCTCTGTCGGGCCAGATCCCGGGCGATGGCATACTCCTGCTCATCTTCGGGACCCAGATCCGCCATCTCCTCATCGATGATCTGCCGGTCCACACCCTTAGCCAACAAGTCCTGCCGCAGCCGGTGATACCCGTTTTTCCGCCGACGCCACGCAATCCATTGCCGGACAAAGCGACGGTCGTCGATGTAGCCAAGACTTGTTAGCCTCTGCAGAGTACGGGCGATGACCTCTTCGCCGTAGCCTCTGCTTGCCAGGTAGGCAGCCATCTCCCCCCGGGTCCGATCCCGGTGAGCAAGATAGCGAAAGGCCTTTTCTAGGGCATCTTTTTCGGACTGCTCCACTTTCATTCCTTAGCCTCGGTTCCTTCCGAAGCAGCCTCCTTGGTGGCAGCGAGACCAACGGCCTGCCTGGCCTTAAGCTCGATCTCCATGGCCACTTCAGGATTCTCCCTCAGGAATGTCTTGGCATTCTCCCGCCCCTGCCCTAACCGCAGATCGCCGTAGGAATACCAAGCGCCAGTCTTGGTGACGATATCCAAGGCGGCGGCGACATCGAGGATGTTGCCTTCCTTGGAAATGCCCTCTCCGTACATAATGTCAAATTCTGCTTCTCGGAAAGGCGGGGCTACCTTGTTCTTAACAATCCTCACCCGAGTTCTGTTGCCGATGGTTTCCGTACCCTGTTTGATGCTCTCAATTCGCCGGATATCCATCCTGACGGACGCATAAAACTTCAGCGCCCTGCCTCCGGGAGTGACTTCCGGGTTGCCAAACATGACCCCTACCTTCTCCCGGATCTGGTTGATGAACACAACAGTGGTACGCGACTTGTTAATGGCCCCAGTCAGTTTTCTGAGCGCCTGAGACATCAACCTCGCCTGCAGCCCAACGTGGGAGTCGCCCATCTCGCCTTCGATTTCCGCCCGGGGAACGAGGGCGGCCACCGAATCCACCACAACCACATCTACCGCTCCGCTGCGAACCAACGCCTCAGCGATCTCCAGGGCTTGTTCGGCGGTGTCTGGCTGGGAAATCAGCAAAGTGTCCAGGTCCAAGCCTAATCGTTGGGCATAGTTTGGATCTTGCGCGTGTTCCGCGTCGATGAAGGCAGCAATGCCGCCCTCCTTTTGGGCCTCGGCCATGATGTGCATAGCCAGGGTGGTCTTGCCCGACGCCTCCGGCCCGAAGATCTCCACTACTCGCCCCCGGGGCACGCCTCCTACCCCGAGTGCAATATCCAAGGCTAATGAACCGGTAGGGATCACTTCAACGTTAAGCTTGTCAGAAGCTTCCCCCAGCCTCATGATCGAACCTTTGCCAAACTGCCTCTCGATCTGCAGCAGGGCCAACTCCAATGCCTTCTGCTTTTCAGTCAAGCCCCTTCTCCTCCCATCCCTCAACTTCGCCTGCCAACGGAAACTCGTGTAGACGAGTGTAGATTGGTCCACTGCGGGTAAGGGCGCTTTGGATCAGACTAACCCTTTCCACGGTAAACCGGCCCAGTTTGAGATCCGCTGCTTCTTTTAACACCGGGATGGCCCGGGCATCCTTTACTCGCCCGATGGTAAGATGGGGGCGAAATGGCTGCTTCTCGGGGGGAAACTCCTTCCTTACCGCTTCGGCAAGGCTGCACAGCTGTTCTTTTCCCTGCCCAACACCAATCCAAATCACCCTCGGTCGGCTGGCCGATGGGAACGCCCCGATTCCGGCCAGCTCTACCCCAAACTGGTGAAAACCCCGCAGTCCACGGTCGATCGATCCTGCTATCTTGTCTAGATCGTCAACGGAGACCTCTCCCAGGAACTTCAGGGTAAAGTGGAGATTATGGGCTTCGACCCATTTGACCCTTTGCCAGCCATCCCTAGCTAGTTGTTCTTGCACGGCAACGACCCCTGGGGCAAGCTTCGGGTCCAACTCTACCGCCACAAAGGCCCTCAAACTGGCCATGAACATTACTCCCTCGCTGGATCTCCGGACATGGTTGAGCTCACAGACTCGGTGGTTACTTCGACAAGAGGATATTCTTTTCCTTGTCAGTCCTTAGACCCAAAGGCGAATCGCTCAAGGGTGAATCCACCTGGCAAAGTATCTACCTTGATCGTATCCACTGCCAAAAGTTCCAATTCCTCCCCGCCGAAATAAAGCAAGGCCATGGAAAAAGGAATCGGTTCCTTGGCCTGGAGACTGCGGATCCCCGCCGCACCAGTTGTTCCCGCCCCAACGAGGACTCTTCCTTCTTGACTCTTCACGCCCAGGCGATGATCATGTCCATACAGAATGACGGGAACCTCCTCTTTGACCAGGGCAGCCACCCGATGGTTGTGGACAGCCAAGAGGAGGGGCTCCATGTCCGCAACTAGCCCGTCGATCATCCCCGCCATTTGCTCCACTTGGGCGAGGCTCATTGCCGCCGGAGACGACTGGGAGGCGCCCCCATCGGCGACGCCCAAGATCCGCAGGCCACTAAACTCAACCTGCTGACCGTCGAGCACCACCACATTGGTCCCTTCCCGCAGACGCCTGACCACCTCCGGCGTTTCGTGGTTCCCGGGAACGAACAGGTAAGGAACCCCCAGCTCCTCAATTCTGTCGACGAGCCCCAATTCCAGGGGGGTGCCAAAATCGGTCAAGTCCCCAGTATCAATGATTAGATCCACTCCAAAACTCGCGGCCACCTGTTGGATGAAGTCGAAAGCCGCCACATTGTTATGAATATCGGAGACGTGGAGAACCTTCAGCGCCGGTTCAGCCACCCCCAATGGCTCTAGTTCCTGTACCCGTTCATAGAGGGAATAGAGATTAGACGCCAGGACCTGAAGTTGATCGCCAAGCTCCCCAACCCGCTGCCAACTGTCCTGCAACAGGCCAACCATCCAAGGAGCTGCCTCCAAGACTCCCGTGTATTCCGGCTGGGCGAAGGCGGCGGGATCGAAGCTTAGGGCGACCGCGCCGGCAAGGAGCAGGAAGCAGGCCGCGCCCACGGCGAGTCCCCCTGTTAAGCGACGCCATGATCGCTCGCCAATGAGCCATACTCCGAGCATCCCGCCGAGGGCCATGAGCAAGCATGCTTTTAGGAGGAATAACCCTAGGGCGCCCTGGGCTAAATGGACGAGGTGAACCAGGACCTCCTCGGGGCCACCCGTCGGAAAGGCCATATCCCTGATCAAGCTCAGATCAATGCTTTCCAGGGTCACTTGCAGCGTTACCGGCAATCGATGGGTCGGCGCCTCCACTACACCTAAGGGAGGAAGGGCCAGGCGGGTTTTTCCCGCCAGGCCCGCGAGCAACTTGGCCCGCATTTCAATCTGCAAAGCACCAACCCGGTAGCTCAAGCTGCCGGCCAGGTTAAGCAGCAGGAGGGCTCCTACTAAGGCGGCCAATATGGGCAGGAGGCGTTTTTGGCGAGAATCGCTAATCATCATCGCAGGTGCAGGCGAAGAAGATTGAGAGCCGCCTGGGAAGCCCGATACTTTACCTCCTCCCTCTGACCGGAGAAGGTATGCTTCTCCACCAGGCATTCGCCATCGCGGGCTAAGGCCAAATAGACAAGTCCTACCGGCTTGGTTGGCGTTGCTCCCCCGGGGCCGGCAATGCCGGTGATGGCCAGGCCTAAATCCGCATCCCCAACTAATCGCACCTCTTTAGCCATCGCTTCGGCAACTTGAGGGCTGACTGCTCCGTACTCTTCCAAGAGCTCATCTGGTACATCAAGGAGCTCCTTCTTGGCCTCATTACTATAGACAATCAGTCCTTGCCGGAAGAAAGCGGAGCTGCCCGGGATATTGGTCAGCCGATGGGAAACAAGTCCCCCTGTGCAAGACTCGGCAACAGCCAGGACTAGTCCCCCTTTGATCAGCTTCTCGGCCACGACGCCTTCCAAGGTATCGCCGTCAACGCCGTAGATGGCATCACCCAATCGCTCGCGGAGCTTAGCTTCCAAAGGTTCAATCAACGCCAGGGCTTCTTCTGCTCCGGCGGCCGCCGCGGTCAGCCGCAAACGCACCTCCCCCAACCCCGCGTAAGAAGCAATGGTGGGATTGGTCTGTTCTTTGATAATATCGGCGATTGCATTTTCTGCCGCCGACTCACCGAGGCCCGTCAAAAGCAAAGTCCGGGATTTGATCACCCGTTTCTCCCCAGTGCTGGTCCCAAAAAGCCGGGGGACCACTTCTTCCTCGAACATGGTCTCCAGTTCCCGGGGCACTCCCGGCATGCAAACAATGGTCCGCCCCTGATAACGAGCCAAAATTCCCGGGGCAGTACCTCGCCGATTGGCGATGAAATCAGCGCCCTCTGGCCGGTAGGCTTGACGACGGTTGTTGTCCGTCATCGGGCGGCCAAGTCGGGTGAAATAGGCTTCCAAGTGCCTAACGGCGCCCTCATCCAACACGAGGCGAGCGCCCAGCACCTCAGCCAAGGCTTCCCGGGTGAGATCGTCCATGGTGGGGCCAAGGCCCCCCGACACAAGGACCAGATCCGACCGGGACAAGGCCAGCTTGAAGGCCGCCACCAAGCGGCCCTGGTTGTCCCCCACCGTTTGCCGGTGGTAGATATCCACGCCCAACTCGGCAAGTCGCCTGCCTAGGAAAGCCGCGTTAGTATCGACGATCTCGCCTAGTAATAGTTCGGTCCCCACTGAAATGATTTCCGCACGCACATCCTCCACCGTCCCTAATTAGAAATCCCCTAAGTTTTACATGTGCCCGCGTGAAATTCCTGCGACCCTTAAGCACTCTTCCGAGACTCTTGCAACATCCGGCGGAAATCTGTTCCATCGATCCGTTCTTCTTCTATTAGGAGCTGGGCAACGCTTTCTAAGACCTGTCGTTCCTGACTCAGACAATTGACAACTGATTTTTCCGTCTCCTTCAGGATCCGATCGACCGCTTCATGCAATTCCCGAGGCGGCAGGTCCTCTTTGCTGACGATGCCTAGATGGGATAGGCCGCCAAAAACCATCTGTTTGGCAAGTTCGATGGCTCGCTCAAAATCCCCCATTGCACCGGTGCTCCTTGAGCCTACAGCGAGTTCTTCAGCAACAGCTCCACCGAGACAGATGGCAATTTGCCCCAAGATCTCCTCCCTGGTGTAGAGATAACGATCATCAACCGGCGCCTGCCTAGTATAACCAAGGGCTTGTCCCCGGGAAGAAATGGAGACCGCCACCACCGAACCAGGCTGCACATATTCCCCGATCAGGGCATGACCAACCTCATGATAGGCTATGCGCTTCAGCTCCTCCTCCGAGGGACGCCGCTGCAGCTTCTCGCCCATCATCACCTTGTCGATGGACTCCTGCAGCTCTTCCTTGCCGATGTCGTCCTTGTTGCGCCGCATGGCGAGAATGGCCGCTTCATTGGCCAAGCTTTCCAGATGGGCGCCGGAGAAGCCAAAGGTATCCCGGGCCAGTTCTTCCAGGTCCACATCATCGGCCAGGGGTTTGCTCCGCATGTGGATCTTCAGGATCTGCAGTCTCCCTTCCCGGTCGGGCAGGTCCACCCGCACCACCCTGTCGAAACGACCAGGACGAAGCAGAGCCGAATCCAACAGATCCGGTCGATTGGTCGCTCCCACCACCAGGATCGCTATCTTGTCATCGGTGTTCATCCCATCCATCTCCACTAGGAGTTGGTTCAGGGTCTGATCGTATTCCAGATGGGAGCTGTGCTTGCCCCGTTTGCCCCCCAAAACCTCGATCTCGTCGATGAAGATCACGGCCGCCTGTTTTTGAAGCTTCTCCGCTAAGGAACGGGCTTTGGTGAACAGCGAACGAATCCGCTGGGCGCCCACACCGGCATACATCTCCACGAACTGGGACCCACTGGTGGCCAAGAACACTGAATCAGTGTAACTTGCGGCCGCTTTGGCCATCAAGGTCTTGCCCGTTCCCGGGGGGCCCACCAACAGGATCCCTTTCAAGGGGCGAATGCCCATTCTCTTGACTTTATCCCGATAACGAATGAAATCCAGCGCCTCAACGAGCTCTCTCTTGGCCACCTCCTGGCCGCCCACATCGGCGAAGGTGACGTGGGACACCACATCCAGGTCCTGGGATCCTCCCAACAGCTCAAAACGGCGCCCCCTGCCTTCGGTCATGTAATAGAGGAGGAAGGCCGCCCCTCCGAGCACAATGAGAGGGGTAATGTCGTAGCCTTGGGCGGCGGCGAAGACCAAGGTGGCCATTAGTCCGCCAAGGAGCACTTCTTTAATCAACCCCTTGCACCCCCAATTCGTCCCGCGGCAGGTGTACGGGGGATGATTTCATACAAGTAAGCATCGTCCTTGGCCAATTGTACATAGACGTTGTCCCCATCAACGTAAAACCGGCCCTGCTCAAGGCCTGCTCCTGCGGCCAAGGCCTCAAGTTCGCCGGCCATCTGGGCAAAGCGTCCAGTGGCAATGGCTTCGGCGATGATGAAGTGCATGTCGTAGAACACCTCGCTGAGGAACGGATCCCGGTTGTCTTTGATCCGTACAGTCACGTTCCGGTCGCCAAGGAGCTCTCTACCTGCCCCCACCAAGTCCAGATAAGTCCGCCGCAAATTCTCTACCGGGGCCACTTGAAACTCCAGATAGAGCTGACCCTGGCGCCTTTCAATATTCACCTCTTCTACCCCGGCTACATCACGAAATGATTCTTCCAAGGGCTTTAAGACCTGCCACCGATAGAAGAGTTGTTGACCGAAAAATAGCAGTCCTAGTATGGCTAGGAAAAATATGAGGATAATTTCCACCCTTAAGCCCCGGATCTGCATGTTTCCTCTCCTTTCCCCCTCACCCTGTCCTTGAAGAACATTATAGCACAGGAAGAAGGGCCATTGGACGGGCATTAGGTGTCAATCCCTGGCAAGGGGAGCGGCGTACAAATCATAGGTTCCAGCTCCAACGACGCGGGCCTTGATGAGCCGACCAGGCTCGAGCTGAACTCCCGGCAGGTGGGTAATTCCATCCACGTCGGGGGCCTGACCCCGGGTTCGGCCCCAGGAGCCGCCCGCTCGCCTGCCTTCGATCAGGACTTCTACGTTGCCTCCCAAACGAGCCCGGTTGCGCCTCCTGGAAATCCTCGCCTGCAACTCCATCGCACGGGCTCGTCGTTCCTCTTTGAGCTCTTGGGACAGCTGCCCGCCAAGTCTCCCCGCGGGAGTTCCTTCCTCTTGGGAGTAGGTGAACACACCCACATGGTCGAACTCTACGTATTCCATAAACCGCAGCAGTTCTTCGAATTGGGCCTCCGTCTCCCCGGGAAAGCCCACAATGAAGGTGGTGCGCAGGACAATCCCCGGGATCTGGCGCAAAGTCTTGATGAGTCTGAGGATGGATTCTTTGCTGCCGCGCCGGCCCATTCTCTTTAAGATGGTTTCATTTATGTGTTGCAGAGGCAGGTCCACGTACCGGCACACCTTCTCCTCTTCAGCCAAGACTCGGATGAGGTCCGGAGTAAAACTGGTGGGGTAAGTGTATAAAAACCGCACCCATGCCAGCCCCTCCACCTGGGCGACCTTTCTCAGCAGCTCGGCCAGCATCGGCCGTCCGTAGCGATCGAGGCCATAGGCAGTCGTATCCTGGGCGATCAGGATCACTTCCCGGGCACCTTGGGCAACCAGCCTCCTCGTCTCCTCCAGGATCGATCCTACCGAGCGACTGCGCAGCTTACCCCGCACCTGGGGGATGACGCAATAGGTGCAGTGGCGATGACACCCCTCCGCAATCTTGACGTAAACGCTATGCCCCGCCCCCGTCGTCAGTCTAGGCAGGCGGTGATCGTACAAGGCGGTCGGTTCGCCGACCCAGGCCACTTTTGCTCCACCAAGGACTTGCCGGATCGCCTGGGGCAACCGGTGGATCTCCCCCGTCCCCAATAGAGCATCGACCGCCGGGAGGTCTGTGAGAAGTGCCTCCCCGTAGCGCTGGGCCAAACACCCCGCCACAATCAAGGCCCGGCACTTGTCCTTCTTGTTTTCAGCAAGCTCGCTGATGGTCTGGAAGGACTCCTTCCTCGCCGCCTCGATGAAGGTGCAGGTGTTGACAACGAGTACGTCCGCTTCTTCCTCTCGGAAAGTGATGGCAAAGCCTTCTTGGGCCAGCATGCCCAGGGCCACTTCAGTATCAACGAGGTTTTTCGCACACCCGAGGGAGACAAAGCCCACGCGAATCGGTTCCATCCCTTCTCGCTCCTTCCAATAGCAAAGCCCCAGTCGACTGGCTGGGGCTAGCTAGCTACTATTTCGTCAACCGTTCAAACCCCGACCTTGACCACGTTGACAGCCTGGGGGCCACGGCTTGAATCAACTATGTCGAATTCAACTTCCTGCCCATCCTCAAGATTCTTGAAGCCTTCGTCTTGAATGGCTGAGTAATGAACGAAAACATCTTCTCCATCTTCACGTTCAATGAACCCATAACCTTTCTCCGCACTAAACCATTTGACCGTGCCACGCACCATTAAACTAATTCCTCCCTGCTTACAGATTCGGACGTTACCCGTCCGACTGTAGTATCGCCCATCAGGGAAGACCTTAGTCTCCAAGATTTTCTCCGATTGACAAAAAGCCCTAAGAACTAAAGGAGCGGCAACTAGCCTCGTTGTGTTCGCCCAAGCATCAGTCCCACAACATGGAGTTACCGCCGACGTTCCCGGGAACAGCTATTTGCGAGAAGATGAATGGTGGACCCGAGGGGATTCGAACCCCCGCCCTCTGCAATGCGAATGCAGCGCTCTCCCAACTGAGCTACAGGCCCACCGCTGCGATCATTATACAACAACAATCGGCCTTTGCCAACCGAAAAAGTCCACCCCAATTTGGACTGCGACTAACCCGTGGGATGTTGGCCGCGTGCAAGGAGCCCTTGGGATCTAGCTTTCAGGGATCCCCAGCTGCCGTAAGCTCTGGTTGAGTTGAGAACAGCGATGAGGGCAACGCCCACATCGGCGAAGACCGCATTCCACATCGATGCTGCGCCCAACGAGCCGAGCACTAAGACCAGGGCCTTCACGCCCAAGGCAAAAATGATGTTTTGCAGGACAATTCGCCGCGTTCTCTTGGCGATTTCGATCGCATCGGCTATCCGGGCCGGATTGTCATCCATGATGACAACGTCAGCCGCTTCAATGGCGGCATCGGAGCCGAGCCCGCCCATGGCGATGCCCACATCGGCCCTGATTAGGGCCGGTGCATCGTTGATCCCATCGCCAGCGAAGGCCACCTTGCCGCTCCGCTCCATAATCATCTCCAAAGCGCGGACCTTCTCTTCCGGCAGGAGGTTGGCTTGAAACTCATCGATCCCTACTTCATCGGCAACTCGGCTGGCGACATGATCCACATCCCCCGTCAGCATGACGGTCTTCTTGACGCCAACCCCTTGCAGCCTCTTAATGGCCACGGAAGCTTCTTCTTTGACTTGGTCCGCCAAGCGAATGCGGCCGGTCAGCACTCCTCCCTTGGCCACGTTGACCACCGTTCCATCGGTTACACAAACATCATGATCGACATTCTCGTGATGGAGGAGACGATCGTTGCCGGCCAGCACTCGTTCCCCTCCAACCAAGGCCCGCATCCCCATACCCCGCAGCTCCTCGCTCTCCGCGATGGAGTCATGATCAATTGGGCCTCCTTGATAGGCTTCCCGAATGGAAAGGGATACTGGGTGATCGGAGTAGGCTCCGGCATGGACCGCAAGACGCAAGACCTCATCTGCAGAATAGTCCTCTTGCGCTTCTATTTCGATTACACGGAAGGTACCGTGGGTGAGGGTCCCCGTCTTGTCAAAAACCACCGTATCTACTTGCGCCAGTGCTTCGAGGTAGTTGGCCCCTTTGACTAGCACCCCCCGTTTGGAGGCGCCGCCGATCCCGGCAAAATAACCTAAAGGGATCGAGATGACCAAGGCGCAGGGGCAGGAGATAACCAGCAGCACCAAGGCGCGATGGATCCAGTCAGCAAAGACCTGGCCGGGAATGACCAGGGGCGGCAGGAGGGCTAAAGCCGCCGCCAACACTACTACCGCCGGGGTGTAGTAGCGACTGAAGGTGGTGATAAAGCGTTCCGTTTGGGCTTTGCGCTCCCCGGCCTCTTCCACTAACCTTAAAATCCGGGCTACTGAAGATTCCGCATAAGGATAGTCAACTTCAATGACGATCACACCCCTGGTGTTGACCATCCCGGCCAAGGCTTTATCACCCACACTTACGGACCGAGGCATGGCTTCACCAGTAAGGGCTGACGTATCCATGAGAGTCTCTCCTTCGATCACACGGCCATCCAAAGGCACCCGCTCTCCCGGACGAACTAGAATCCTCTCTCCGGGCATGACCCCCTCCGGACTTACTTCCCGCCAGTCTCCCCCGCGATGAACCCTGGCATAGTCCGGGCGAATGGCCAGCAGGGCCTGGATGGCTCCCCGGGACCGCTCTACAGCTTTGTCCTGAAGCAGTTCGCCCAAGGAGAACAATATCATCACGCCCACCGCTTCCGGTATTTCACCGATGGCAATTGCGCCAAGGGAAGCGATGGTCATCAAGAAGTTTTCATCGAAGAGTCGTCCGTGCAGCATGTTATGACCTGCGCCCAGGAGTACCCTCCAGCCTGCTGTTAGATAAGCAGCCAAAAGCAGAATCATCCCTGCCCCATAACCGGCGCCGCGGCTCGCCATGCCAAGACCAAACAGAATAAGTGCCGCCAGAGTCTCCCTGCCGCGGTTGGTCCCGTGTTCGTGGCCGCATCCATGACTGCATCCGCATCCTGGCCCTGCAACACATGTTTCCATACTTCCACCTCCTCTGCGCCAACTGAATGACTAATAAATAATTCAACAATCGTTTAAGTGTCACCTGCATGATACACTCCTGGAAAATCCATGTCAATACCCTTCTGTTGACAAGGCCCCTCCCCAAGAACCTCCAGCCATAACTCCCATCAGCCGGGGGAAAATGAACTGGGCTTAACCTTTACCGAAGGAGAACTCTATGGACATACCCCTCAAGACTTTTCCGATCACAGTGCCCATCATGACCTTCAACTGGGATGCACCTCCAGCAGGTCCTGCCCAAGAGGACTTCACCGAAGAAGAATTGATCGACGACTTGTTTGCGGTGAAGTTCTCCCGGGATGCCATCAAGGACGTCATTACCGCCATCCGGCAAGGCAGATGGGGAACCTGGGCCGACTTCAAGCTGGCCTGGCTGGCCCATGGGATCAATACCAAGGGGTGGGAAGATCTTCATTGTCCCCGCAGCTTGGGGGAACACTGGCGGAAAGTCGGGGTCGTCCCCTACCCCCATCAGCTGGACGTCCTCAAGACCGTAGTGCAAAAAATGCACGGCCGGGCCATCCTGGCGGATGAGGTGGGCCTGGGCAAGACCATTGAGGCAGGCATGATTCTGAAAGAATACATCCTCAGGGGCATGGTCCATAGAGCCTTGATCTTGACCCCCAGCTCCCTTTGCTATCAGTGGTACAGCGAATTGCGGGAGAAGTTCCTGATCACACCCTGGCTGCAAAGGAGCGACAAAGACTGGGAACGAGCGCCAATCCTGATCGCATCATTGGACACGGCCAAACGCTCTCCCCACCGGGAAATAATCTTGAGTCAAGAGTATGACATGCTAATCGTCGATGAAGCCCATAAGCTGAAAAACGACCGCACCCAGAACTGGCAGTTAGCCAACGGCATCAAGAAGAAATTCTGCCTGCTGCTGACGGCAACACCGGTTCAAAACGATCTGAAGGAGCTTTACAACCTGATCACGTTACTAGAGCCGGGCCTGCTAGGAACCTACCGGGCCTTCCGCGAACAGTTCGTGGCGAACCATCGCACCCCGAAGAATGTGGAGGAGCTCCGTCATCTGCTGGAGCGAACCATGATCCGCAACCGACGGGGAGTTGAAGGAATCCGCCTGCCTAAGCGGGTCGTGAACAACCAGGTCATCGAACTATTGCCGGAGGAAAGGCTCCTTTACGATGGGGTGAAGGAGTTCGTTCAAGGGGAATACCATCGCTGTCTGTCTAGCGGAGGCAACCCCCTGCCCCTCATCACCTTGCAGCGGGAAGTCTGCTCTAGCGCCCATGCCGCCTACTATACTTTGGCCAAGATGCAACAGTCGCGCGGCTCTCAAGTCACGCCCCTGCTGGAGCTGGCGGCAACCATCGACAAGGGGGCCAAGCTGCTGATGCTCGAGGACTTGGTCAAGAGCCTCGGGGAAAAGGTGATCATCTTCACCGAATACCGGGCCACCCAGGAGTACCTTCGCTACCACCTGGAACAGGCCGGGTTCCTCACCGTCGGTTTCGACGGGAGCCTGTCCCCAGGCAAGAAGGAGTGGATCCGGCGGCAATTCCAGGAGCACGCCGACATCATGGTCAGCACCGAGTGCGGTGGAGAAGGGCTCAACTTCCAGTTTTGCCGCAATGTGGTCAACTTCGACCTGCCGTGGAATCCAATGCGCCTTGAACAGCGGATCGGCCGGGTCCATCGGTTGGGTCAACGCAGGGATGTCAACATCTTTAATCTGGTCACCCGAAATACCATCGAGGAACACATTTTGTACCTACTCCATGAAAAGATCGGAATGTTTGAAATGGTGGTGGGCGAGCTTGATGCCATCCTGGGGGCAGCCGATGGAATCTGGGAAAGCAGCTTAGCCGAGATTCTCCTGACAACGCGCGATGCCACAGAGCTTCGGGCAAAACTTGATAGTCTGGCCCGCGAGCTACTATCGAAGGGTCGCGAAGACCCGCTAATCTCCTTGATTTAAAGGATGATGACGATGGATGCGCCTATCGAAGACTTCTTGCAAAGATACCTTGCTTGCCGCGGCCTCAGCTGGCAAGGGAGGGAAAAAGCCCTGGAAGTTGAGCTGTCGGCGGAGCTGGCCGAGGCCTTGGCCTGGCAGGGACCGGCCCGGGTCCTTTGGACTTGGGACCTTGATACTGCCTTGAGCAATCCTGGGGCCTTGCTGTTTGCCCCCAAGAGTCAGAGTCTCGAGCGGCTGATGGGCACCATCAACGGATTCATCACTTGCGGCCACATCCCAAGCTCCGCCGACGGACTTTTCCGGCCCCATTTCCTCTGGCTGTTTCATTTGTGCTACCAGGCGCGGGAGTCCTGGGAACAGATCCTGCCGGTGGTCGTTGACCTGGTCGATGGCAGCATCGCAGGCATCCTTGAGGGAGATCTCGATGGACGCCCCGGAGCCCCGCAGCCCAGGGAAAAAAGACGGCTGTCCTTCCGCCGCGCCTATTGGCGGGGGTGTGTTTTCGTGAAGCAATATCTGACGGAAAGGGCTAAGCCCTGGGCCCAAAGGGCGAGGGAGGATCTTAAGCGAAGGCTCAGTGACCTTGAAGCCTATTTTGCCGAGCTAGGGGACGAAGAGAAAAAACAGACCCGACTGGAGGAGGAGAGCCTCCGCTTCAGCCCCAGAGTCCTAGTCAGCCTCCGTGGAGGGGCCCTCATCTATTGGAAGCATCCTCCCAACGCTTTAGCTGCCTGCGAATTCCCCGCTCAACCATTGCCGATAGGGGAGGCGCGGGCGGGCGCTCCCGGACCGTCTCATGCCGCTGCACAGGAGCCTTTGGCACATAATCCTCCAAGCCCAGCAGGCGGTGGAGAATGACAAGGGCCGCTTCCTTGTCAGGTATCCGCCCCCTGCTGTCCGTATCCAGCTGAGCGGGGGGCAGCGGAGCGCCAACGCAAGAAGGACAGCCATCCAGGCAGGGACAGCCCTTGATGATGTCTAGGGACGCTCTTAGAAGCTCCTCCATCAGTTGATAAGCCTTTTGGGCAAGGCCAATACCCCCGGGATAGCGATCGACGAGGAAGATGCTAGGCAAACCGGTGTTGGTTGCATCGACGATGGTGTCGATATCGGAGCCGTCGCACATTAAGAGGAGGGTCGCCACCTCGCCCATGACATTGGCCACTCCCAAGAGGCCCTCCATGGGACTGCGCCCATATTCCTGGACCTTTCTTAGCACCTCCCTGGGCGGAATCAACCAGCAGCCCCCCGTCTCGAGGGTGACAAGGGGCAAGTGGACCTTGCCATAGCCGATGTTTTCCCGGGTGTTGAACTTGATCTTCTTGAACATGTAGGTGAGGAAGCTCACCCCCACCTCTCCGTAGCAAAGGGTGCTCTGCCCCCAGGTCCGCTGTTGGTCGAGATGGAGGACTTGAACCTTTCTCTCAGTTATCGCCTGGGTGTAGTAATCGACGGGGGCCATACGGACGTAAGCGACCCGCTGGTCCACATCTAGTTTTTCCACCACGTAGACTTCCCCGTCGTGGATGTAGACCGCTTCCTCATAGAGCTGGGTGAAGGCGCTGAGCTCATCCATGCTGCCGATGACCTCGGGACCATCATCCTTAACCCGAATGATGGTATAAGTCGCATCGGAGATATTGCGCAGGCTAAAGTCATCCGCCGGATAGGTCCTGCCCCGCCAATACCATTTATCCCCCGACAAGAGCAGCTGACGATCTTCGGCGAGGATGTCCAAGAGAGCTGGAGCCGAGGGACCAAACTGCAGCTCCTCATCGACGTGAATGGGCAGTTCATAGGCTGCCGCCCGCAAATGCCCCAGGACGATGTAGGGATTATTCTTGTCGATGACCGCGTTCTCAGGTGACCGGCCAAAAAAGTAGGAGGGGTTTTCCATCAGGAATTGGTCGATGGGCAGATCGTGGGCAATCAAAACGGCCAGAGAGTCTTCCGTACCCCGTCCGGCCCGCCCCGCTTGCTGCCAGACGCTGGCGATGCTCCCCGGAAAACCAACGATCAGGGCGGCATCGAGGCTGCCGATGTCGATCCCAAGCTCCAAGGCATTGGTGCTGGCCACACCCAGCAGTTCACCCTTGAAGAGCAGCTCTTCAATATTCCTCCGTTCACTGGGCAAATAGCCCCCGCGATAGGCTCGGACCATCTTGGCCAAGGAAGGGCTTTCCTTAGTCAGCTCTTCCCTGACATAACGATACAACAGCTCCGCATGCATCCGGGTCCTCGTGAACCCGATCACCTGGTGCCGTCCTCTAATCAGTTGCACCATCAAGTCTTTAGCTTCGGAATTGCTGCTTCGCCGCAGGCCCGTCTCCTCGATCCGGGGCGGGTTCCATAATACAAACCATTTGCCCCCCCTAGCCGAACCGTCATCGTCCACTAAGGCCATCTCCTTCCCCGTCAGCTCCGCGGCCAGCTCTAGGGGATTGGCGATGGTTGCCGAACAGCAAATGTAGACCGGTGAGGCGCCGTAGTAAGCCAGGATCCTGTCCAGCCGGCGAAGCACATTAGCCATATGGGAGCCAAAAATGCCCCGGTAGACGTGGATTTCATCGATCACTACATACCTTAGACCGCTAAAAAAGCGGGCCCAGGTGGGATGATGGGGCATGATCCCCCCGTGGAGCATATCGGGGTTGGTCAAGATCACATTTCCCTCTTCCCGCAGGCGGCTGCGGCTGTTGCGGGGCGTGTCCCCATCATAGGTGCCGCAGTTGATGGGCAGGCCCTCTCCTTGCCAGCGCAACAGCCCCTGCAACTGATCCTGGGCTAGGGCTTTGGTGGGAAACAGATAGAGCGCAGTGGCGCCTTCCTCTAGCAACGACTCCATCACCGGCAGGTTGTAACAAAGGGTCTTGCCCGAGGCGGTCCCAGTAGCCACCACCACATGCTGACCCCGCCGGGCGAAGTTGATGGCCTGGACTTGATGGCTGTAAAGCCCGTTGATGCCTAGGCGTTCGAGGGCGTTTGCCAACAAGTCCGGCAAGGGACGCTCCAAGGAGCCATACCGAGGAGGGCTCGGAGGTAGATGATGGACATGTTTCACCTGCCCCCGGTAATCCCGCCGGGAAGTAATCTCTTTGAGAAAGCCCTCCACATTCATGACGCACCTCTCCCCACCATGTTATCCGGGAAGAAGTTCGTCATCAACGGGAGCAACCCCTTCCCCGGCACACTCCGCACATAAGATGGCCGGCCGGTCAATGGTCGTGATTTCTCCTTCGCAGACCGTGCAGAGGGGCTCAAGCCATTTGTTGCGCAAAGGGTCGTAATGGCCAGGGACGCACTCCCCGTCCCGCCAAAGCTCCACCTCCCAACGGGGCACCCATAAGTGGGCTCCACTGACTAATGATGCCTCCACGTGGACGGCCGTTTGCCCCCAGAGCTCTTGGAGCCGCCGCTGGTGCTCCTCCCGCAGCAGGGCGAGCCTCTCTTCATATTCCTCCTGGGCAGATCGGATTTCAGCCCTCAGGGCCAGCGCCCGGCGTCCGTACAACCTCCGGGTATCATCGGTACGGGCCAGGTCATAGCGAACATTGGTCACCGCGAGTTGGCGAAACAACTTGCGCAAGGACTGAAGTTCCTCTTGAGCCAAGGCTTCATAGTAGCCGGTCAATCGCTCCACATCCCGGGCGAGCTTGGCCCGGGCTTGCTTTTCTACTTCCGCCCGTCTAGACTCGATTTCCTCCCGCAAGTAGACTAAGGCCCGGCGGAACATGCGCACGGGTCCGTAGGCCAGGTTTTCCAGTTGAGAGAGGCTTTCCGCCTGGGAACGGATGCGGCGGGTCCTGGGAGGGTTAAAGCCAGCCGCCAGGCTAAGATCCAACGGCGGCTGCTTCGTTTCGGTGTAGGAATCGAGCCAGATGGTTGCCACTTCTTCAACTCGCTCATGTCCCAGGTAGGCGATGCGAAAGTTGAAAAGATACTCGCTCTGATAGATCAAAGCTTTGGGAACGGCCCGCCAGGTCCCTTGGATAGGGGGAAACGGTTCTCTCAAGGGAAAGATGAGGCTGGTTGTTCGACCCCGCCGGGACGCCAAGGCCAACATCCGGTCGACCAGGGGATGACCGTAAGTTAAATGGTCCAAGTCGGGCGCCGACTTTTCCCGGGAAAAGGTGAATGACAGCTGCCCGACTCCAGCGAGCAGGGGATGATCCCCTTGCAGGGTGTATACTTCATCTTCCCTGCGGCAGGGAGCTTTGCTCAGGGCGAGGAAATCCTGGACAAAAGTGCAAAGCTCTTCTTCGTCTAGCCTCATCCTTCCTCCTCCCCATCGAGGAGCAGCCGGTTCAGCCGCGATACTTGGCCCGCATCAAGACATGAACGGGCCAGCTCATCGCCCATGCGGGCGACCTCTCTATCCAGGGCATCTCCTTCCAAGGACAGAAAGAGCCTGCCCAACCGGTACTCCATGCTCTCATCGCTCCACTGGCCGAGCAGAGGGTCGATCTCTCCCATCACCTTAGTGAACATCTGTAGTTTCTTGTCCAGGAGAAATAGGACGTGTTCCTCGATGCTCCTTTGGGCGACCAGGTTGACTCCCACGATCGGCCTGGTCTGTCCCAACCGATCGATCCGGCCGAGCCGCTGCGCCAAGCGCATTGGGTTCCAAGGCAAGTCAAAGTTGACGAGCAGGCGGCAAAACTGCAGGTTCCGGCCCTCGCCGCCCGCTTCGGTGCTGACCATGACCCGACAGCAGTCCGCGAACATAGCCACCGCCCCGTCCTTTTCCGCCTGGTCCATAGCGCCATGGAAGAGACAATAGTCTATGCCCCTTTCTCTTAAGGCATGTGCGATCAAGGCCTGTGTCATCCGAAAGGAAGTAAAGACCAAGACCTTTTCATCCTGGTGCTGGGCTAGAAAATCGAGCAGGGCTTCGATCTTTCTATAGCGGCTTGGCCTGGCTGCTAGACTTGCTAGGTCCAGGAAAGTCTGCCCCATATCTTCGCTCACCTTGCCTCTACTCGCCATGAGCTTCAAGGTCCGTCCCGCAGCCCAAGGGCTGCTGCAGATCTCCCGGAGGATGAGGACGAGGAATAATAGATTCTGGGGGCAATCAGGGCTTTGCCGATAAAGTCGACGAAGCTGCAGTAGGGCCATATCGTAGAATTCCCTCTCCTGGGGGGTGAAGGGGACCATCTGCGTCATTATCCGCCGATTAGTCAGGGGGAGCATCGCGGCCTTACGGCTGGTTCGCACCATCACCTCCCTCAGCAGACGGCGAAGCTCCGGCAAATTCCGGGGTGAGCGGCGATCGAAGGTGAAGGTGCGCCGAAACTCGCTGTAGGTGGCCAGCTGTCCTGGTCGAAGCAAGGTCACGAGATTATAGAGTTCGCCAAGGTCATTTTGCAGGGGAGTGGCCGTGAGCAGGAGTAGATACTTTTTGTTGAGCCCATCGACGAAGCGGTAATTGATGGTGGCCTTGTTCTTTAGATGATGGGCCTCGTCCACAATCACCAGATCCCACAGAACCTGTCCGATCATTTCAGCGTGCTGGGGTCTTTTGGCCGTATCGAGGGAGGCCAAGACCACCGGACCTTGATGCCAATGCTGGGTGCTTCTGGCTTCGACGACCGGCAGCTTGAACTTGCTCGTTATTTCTCCCCGCCATTGGCTGACGAGGGAGGCCGGGGTTAGAATAAGGGCCCGGCGGACAAGGCCCCGGAGGAAATACTCCATCAAGATGACCAAAGCTTCAATGGTCTTTCCCAGGCCCACTTCATCGGCTAGGATGGCTCTCCCCCGCATCTCCCGCAAGACGGCAAAGACAGCCTTTTCCTGGTGGGGATACAAGCTTAAGTGGGGTAGGTGCTCCAGACACCAAAGGGATTCGAACCCTTTGCGCAAAGCTAAGAGCTCCGCCCGATGCCGGAGTTGAAACCAAGCCGGGGTATCGTAGCAGCCTTGACATAGATCGCTTAGAACGGCAAGTTCGTCGGGCCCGATGGTGGACTCAACCTGCATCGCTTCTCTCCCTCAGCAGCGCGGCCAACTCCTCCCCTGCCCTCCTTACGTCGCCAGCCCCCAAGGTGATGACCAGGTCCCCAGGCTGCAGATGGGGTGCCAGTCCAGCTGCGAGTTCCTCGAGGGCGAAATAGAGAACCTGCTTGCCCGTCTGCCCTGCAATGTGGCGGGCTAAGGCTTCGCTCGTCACCTGCGGAATCGGTTTTTCCGAAAGAGGTGAGTAGATGGGCACAAGGACGATTACATCGGCTTCCTTGAGGGCAGGTCCAAAATCATCCCAAAAAAAACTCGTGCGGCTGTAGCGATGGGGTTGAAAAACAGTCACGATCCGCCGTTCCCAGCCTTCTCGGGCCGCTCCCAAAGTGACTGCGATTTCCGTAGGGTGATGGGCGTAGTCATCAAAGATGAGGATGTCATCCACTTGGGCAATGGGCTGGAAACGTCGGCCTACACCCCGGAAATTGGCCAGGTGCCGGGCTATTTCGGGGAAGGCAAGGCCGCATTCGGCGGCGGCGCCAATGACCCCCAAGGCATTGAGCAGGTTATGCCGGCCGGGCACCTGCAGCTTGAGGGTGCCTAAGGGCTCTTTATCTTTCAAGACAAGGCATGATGCCTCACCGGCCTTAAGCTGCACGTCGCGGCATGTATACTGGGCGGAAGGATCCAGTCCGTAGGTGATGACCCTTCTACTGCCCGCTCTCCTCCGCAGCTGCCGGGTCCCTTCCTCGTCAACCCGCAAGATGAGGGCGCCATCGGGGTGGATGTTGTCCACAAACCGGGCATAGGTTTCCTTGAGCCGGTCCCATGAGCCGCCGTAAAACTCTAGGTGGTCGGCCTCGACGCTAGTGATCAAAGCGATGTGGGGCCGATAGCGCAGGAAAGACCCGTCGCTCTCATCGGCCTCGGCGACTAAATAGGGGCCTTGCCCATACTTGGCGCCTCCCTGCAGCTCGGCAAGCTCGCCCCCGATCAAGATCGTCGGGTCCTGGCCCGACCATTCCAAGACTAAGGCCAACATGGCCGTCACGGTGGTCTTGCCGTGGGCTCCCGCCACCGCGATCCCGACCCGTTCGTTCATCAGTTCAGCTAAGGCTTGGGAGCGATGAAGGACGGGAATGCCTCTAGCCCTCGCACTTTCCAGCTCTTCATGGCGGGGGTCGATGGCGGTGGAATGAATGACCAAATCGACCCCCTCCAAGTGCCCTGGGCTATGACCTAGTTGAACCAGGGCCCCCAATCGTATTAGCTGCCGGACGGCTTCGTTCGTACGCAGATCGCAGCCCGTCACCCTTTTCCCCATTTGCAAAAGCACTTGGGCCAGAGAGCTCATCCCTGACCCCCCAATCCCCATAAGATGAATCTGATGGCCGCTGTTCAAAATCCCCAAAGTCATCCTTCCTCGGGCCCACAGGCATAATCTCCCTTAATAATATGGCCGGAGTGAGAAGTTTTCATAACTAGATTGCGTTGGCCGGCACCCCAGCAATTCCTTTAATGTAGGCAGCTACCACATCAGCCAGCAAGGCTGCCGCCTCCTTGGCCTCGGCCAGGGTATTGCCGCGGTAATCGCCGATAAAGACCGTCGCTGATTGGGGATGGGCAGAGCCGTTGAGCATCGCGTGCTGGACCTTGATCCCCCTTGACAGCCCCGGGTACATATCCTCCATCAAATCGCGCAATTGTTCTGTAAAGGCTAGGTTCTGCTCCATGTAGGGATTGTCTTCGTCCCCCACGACGAAGAGGATGGTAGCTGCTTCTACATCGTTAACCTTGACCGTGGTATATCCCGGGGGCCGGGGGGGAAGGCCATCGCGGTGAATGTCGAGGACCGCTCCAACCATGACCCCGGTGTCCAGCACCTGGCGCAGACTCTTTAGTGAATTGACATATGATTCGCTGTACTTGGGATAATCGTGGATTTCCGTGATGTGAATCGTCTTAATTCCCTTAGCCTCCAATGCCCGACCTAGTTCCGCGCCCACCTCCACAATTTGTCCTGGTTCACCCCTGGTGTGGGAATCCCCCGGAGAATAGTTCTCGGTGGTATGGGAGTGATAGATGACGACTACCGGAAGAGCAGGTTCGGGGGCCGCCTTCTCCTCGGCATCCTGCGGAGGGACGGGACGGACCTGTCTGCCTCCCGGAGCAAACCCGAAGTATTTGGCCCCCAATACTGCCACTACTACCAACACGACCAGGATGAAAAGCAGACCAGGACCATTCTTCTCGCCGCCTCTAAACCTAGCCACTTCCATCGACCTCCTTCCTCGAAAATATATGAGGGAAGGAGGTGCTATATAACCCAGGCAAGGGAAGAAGGGGGAAAAGTTGTCTTTACTCCATCAGGCTCTCCAACTTCTCCATCACCGCTTCCAGCTCTGCCATGGACTCCCCGTAAGCCGTCCAATCGCCCTCTTGCAGTTGGCGGCGAGCTTCCCTATAATACTCCACCGCTTGGCGGATTAGCTCTTCCTGGCTCGGCAGCTCCCGGGATTCTTGGGGGACTGCCTCCCTCGGCCGGCCAAATATTTCTTGCAAGGCGGCTTGGAAGGTAGGCTGCATTGTAATCCGGTTCTTGTAGGCAACGATGACCATCTTCAGCTCAGGCAGCTGGCTTTGCTCTGCCTGCAAGTATAGCGGTTCCACATAAAGCAAAGAGCCCCTAATTGGAATGACCAGCAGGTTCCCTCTGACTGCCTGGGAGCCTGTTTGACTCCACAGAGTAAGCTGCTGGGAAATGAAGGTATCCTGGTCGATGCGGGCTTCGATCTGGGCGGGTCCGTAAGTCAGCGCCTGTTTGGGAAAGCGGTACACCAGAATCTGACCGTACTTGTCCCCGTCACAGCGGGCGGCCATCCAGGCCACCATGTTGTTCCTTCGGGCGGGGGTGAAGGGCATCATCAGGACGAATTCTTCCTCCGCCTCCCCTTCTAGCCGCATGATGACGTAATAGGGGCTCATAACCTGTTCTCGGCCCCAGGCCACCTCCCGGGCCGGCTCCCACAGGTCCTCCCGATTGTAAAAGACGGTGGGGCTGCGCATGTGATAAAGACCATAGACCCTTGTCTGCAGTTGGAAAAGCTCCTCGGGATAGCGCAGATGTTCCTGCAGTCCCCTTGGCATCGCGGTGATGGGTTTGAACAGCCCGGGGTAAACCTGGCTGTACATCTTGATCAAAGGATCTTCTTCATCGAGGAGATAGAAATCAACGGTGCCATGGAAAGCATCAACGATAACCTTTACCGAACCGCGAACGTAGTTGCCCCATCCTTGATAGGGCTGGGAGTAGGGATAGCGGTCCGTAACCGTATAGGCATCCAGCACCCAAAACAGACGGCCCTCATCCAAAACGATATAAGGGTCTGGATCGTAGCGCAGGAAGGGGGCAATTGCCTGGACGCGCTCTTTGACCGTTCGACGAAACATGAGGCGGCTCTCCCTGGTGATGTCCCGGGAAAGTAGGATCTTGGCCGTGCCAAAACGCAGAGCAAAGGCCGCCCGGCGAAGGAAATTGGTCAACTCTACTCCCCCTTGCCCCTCATAGCGGGTAAGGGCGTTTTCCTCACCCAATGGATAATCGAACTCGGGCAGTCGGGTGTTGACAATGACATACTGATCCGTCCGTTCGCCGTAGTAGATCTCGGGGCGGGTGATGGCAAGCTCCTGATGGGGAGTCCTTGGCGGAATGTCGCTGATGAAGAACTTGGGGAGCCCCTCGGCCGCCGCCTCATTGACGGGCGACATGACGATGCCATAGCCGTGGGTGTACTGCAGATGGGTATTAACCCAGGTCTTGACCGGCTGGCGCTCGATATCGATCTCTCGCGCGGCCAACATCACTTGCCGGTACTGACCATCCACCATGTAGCGATCCACATCCACATCGGGAAACTGGTAGTACAGGCGCATTTCCTGGAGCTGGCTGTAGGTTTGGGCCAAAGCCCGCCAATCCCAAAGCCGAATGCTGTCTAGGGTGGCGGACGACTCTTGCAGCAACCCCCAATCAAGGTCTGCATCCCCTGGATACTCCCGCTCGTCCACATCCGCCAGGCCATAGGCGGCCAAAGTCGCCTGAATGTGGTGCTCGATGAAAGGTCGCTCCCGCTCCAGTTCGTTGGGCTCGACCACATAGCGCTGGACCATTCCCGGGTAAATGTCGCCCAGGATCAGGGAAGCCGCGCCCAAACCGATAAGGGTGACCACAAACCCCCGCATCCCCGGTCGAAAAAGGTTAAAGACCAACAGGAAGGCAGCCAGGAGGGCCAGGATGATCAAGACCCTAAGTCCCGGTCCCAGGGCATGGACATCCGCGTAACCGGCCCCGAAGAACCCGCCCCGCGGGGAATAAACCAGCTCATCAAGCTGGAGACGATATTCCCACGCCTTAAGGAGCAGAATGCCAACGGCCAAAGCCGTGAGGTGATATTTAGCCCCGCCCGCAATCTGAAACCGCCTGCCGGCCAAGCTGATGGAGCGGGACAGCAAATAAACCACCAGGACAACCAGGATCGTCTCCGCCACGATCCCCATGGCGGCACCATTTAGCAAACGATAAAAAGGCAGCTTAAACACGAAGTAGCCTATGTCCCGGCCAAAGAGGGGGTCGACCCGATTGAAAGCTTGGGCATGCCAAAAGCCCAGCACAGCCTCCCAATTCCGTCCTAAAGAGGTGGAATACAAAAACCCTAAGATGATGCTGATCAGGACGAACAGATTGGTGATGGAGCGGGTAGTGATAAATCGCGGCAGGCGGTCTCCCAGTCGACCGAGGGCCTGTTCCATCTCCCGCCGCGCAAAGGATAGATTGAGGAACATGAACAAGGCGAAAGCCAAGCCCACGGCCAGGCGCACTCCCGCCCGGTAAAGGATGCTTCGCCAAAACACCCCTTCATAACCCAGAGCTTGAAACCAAAGAAGGTCGGTGTACCAGCCGCTGCCCGCGACAAGCAGGGCGGCTGCCCCACCGATCAGGATCAACGTCAACGCCCTTGCTCTCTTGGTCATTCCGCAGCTTCCTTCCGGCCGCCGTCACCATATTGGAGGGTAGCCACGGTCCTGGTAGGCAGGCTGAGCAGCTCGCCGTTAAAGAAGGCTTTAACACCGCTTGGATTGCCCATTCTCACCCACAGACCATGCTCGGCCTCCCACCGGGCCTGCTCTCCTGCTTCTAGGTTGCGGTAAACGATGCGCACTCCATCGGCATGCACTTCAAACCAACATGTCTCCTCAACGACTACCTCCAACACAAAAGCGGCTTGGGCGGGCACTTCTTCGGGAGGCTCCTCCTCAGGGGGTTCCTCGGCCAGCTCGGGCTCTGCTGGGAGGACCGGTTCGACAACGGCTTCGACCAGCGGATCCTCCTCGGGAATCTCCACTGGAGTGAAGGAAAAAGACTCCTCGACCGTCACTTCCGGCAAAGGCGGCAGCTCCACTTCCGCCTCCGGGATCGGCTCGACGGCTTCTTCGACCACAGGGATGGGCTCTGCCGGGGCGGCCTCTTCTAACGGAGGTTCGGACCGGAAGCCAAAGAAGTAAGCCAGTCCACCGATCAACAGCAACAAAAAGAGCGCTGATCTAAAGGATGGACGACGAGTTCGACGACGGGGGGCGCGTCGGGGCTTTTCTTCTTCGCTTTCAGCCTCAAGCTGAGCCTTCAACCCTTGATAGCGGGCGACCACATCCCAGCCGTTCAAACCGATGGCCTCGGCATAACTGCGCAGGAAGCCCTTGACATACACTTCCGCCGCAATGCATTGAAATTCACCGCTCTCAATCGCTTCCAGGTAACGCATGCGGATCTTAGTCTGTTCCTGGATATCCTTCAGGGAGTAGCCTCTCCTTAGCCGCTCATTCCGTAGATACTCCCCCAACTCCCGCACATGACTCCCCCCTTTGGCCTAACCGACAGTCTCCTTCTCTTCTGCCAGCAGTTCTTCGGCTTCCTCCTGACTGATCAGGACTTCTCGAGGTTTGCTGCCTTGATAACCTCCCACCACTCCCCGCATCTCCATCATGTCCACCAGCCGCGCCGCCCTGGTATAACCGATCCGGAAACGACGCTGCAGCATCGACACCGAAGCTTGCCCAATTTCAACCACCAATCGCACCGCATCGGGAAACAGCTCATCATCCATGATCGCCTGGCCGTAGGCTCCCTCGTCCTCCTCTAGGACGTCGGGGATATACTCTGGCTCGGCCCGTCCTTTCCACCACTCGATCAGTTTCTCCACATCTTTATCGGAAATAAATGCTCCCTGAACCCTCAGGGGCTTGCTCATGCCCACCGGATAAAAGAGCATGTCGCCTTTACCGAGGAGGCGTTCCGCCCCCACCATATCGAGGATGGTGCGGGAGTCCACTTGCGACGAGACGGCGAAGGCAATGCGCGACGGAATATTGGCCTTGATGAGCCCGGTAATTACATCCACCGACGGACGCTGCGTGGCGATGATCAGGTAAATCCCGGCTGCCCTGGCCATTTGGGCCAAGCGGCAAACAGCCTCCTCCACATCCCCTGCGGCAACGAGCATCAAGTCCGCCAGCTCATCGATGATGACCACCATCAAAGGCAGCGGCTCTTCATCGGCCAGCTGGTTGTAGGACTCGATGTTGCGCACCCCCGCGGCGGCAAAAAGCTTGTAGCGATTCTCCATTTCCCCCACCATCCAACGCAAAGCCGTCGCCGCCTTCTTGGGCGATGTCACCACTGGGCAGAAAAGATGGGGGATGCCCTCGTACACGGCCAGCTCGACCCGTTTGGGGTCGATCATCAGGAGCTTGACTTCATCGGGGCCGGCTTTGAAAAGTAGGCTGGCGATGATGCTGTTAAGGCAAACGCTCTTGCCTGACCCTGTCGCCCCGGCAATCAAGAGGTGGGGCAGCTTCTCCAGACTGGTTACGACCGCATTGCCGGCGATGTCCTTGCCCAGGGCGATGGTCACTTTCGACGGGCTGTCGATAAAAGCCGCTGATTGCAAAACCTCTTTGAGGTAGACTGGACTTCGCTCTTTGTTGGGCACCTCGATGCCCACCACCGACTTCCCTGGGACGGGGGCTTCGATCCGCACCCCAACGGCAGCTAGGGACAAAGCGATATCATCAGCCAGACTAACGATGCGGCTCACCTTAATGCCTGGCGGAGGCTCAACTTCATAACGGGTAATGACCGGGCCTTGGCAAACCTGCACCACTTTCGCCGGAACGCCAAAGCTCTCTAAAGTCCTCTCCAATAAGTCGCGCTGGTCCACATTCTTTTGCCCCCGTCGGGCCTTGCGGGAGCCCCCGTAATCATCTAAGAGATCAAGAGACGGAAAGGGACCACCCGTCTGAACTGTCGCTTTCGGTTCTTTCTGGGGGAGAGCTGTTTGGGGAGCCTCCGGCTCTTCATCCCCGGACGGGACAACCCGAGCTGCTGAAGCCTTCGGGCGCGGCGCTGGCGCCGGCGCACTTTGCCGTTCCCGCCGGTGCCTCCTGAAGACCTGAGCCACCCATGCCCCCATCGTACGCAACCCGGCCGTCAGCTTCCCGATGAGCTGACTTGGCGATGTGTCGGTCACCAGCACAAGACCCAAGAAGGCTGCGAAGGCCAAGAAAACCCTGGCGCCGTGCCGACCGAAAAAATGAAACACCAGCACACATCCCAAAGCTCCGAGCGAACCACCGCCCATTCCTTGCCTGCCCATCCAGAAAAGCTCTTGCGAAGACAGGGTTTCGAGCAGCGCAATGGACTCCAAGCGCAAGTGCAGCATGGTCAAGAAAACCCATACGAGGCAAATCATCCCCAAGGCCCGAGTCCACATCCGTTTGGCCTTATCCTTGGACAACAGCTGCTGCCAGCCCCACCAGAAAAGAACGAGCAGAGGGACATCCGCCCCTTGTCCGAAGGCGTGGCGCAGAAAACCGCCGAGGTAGCGACCTACCTGGCCCGTGGCATCGGAGCGGATGCTCAGCCAGCCAAAGACGGCGCCCGCAATCACTAGTAGGCCCCCGATTTCTCGCCACCTATTCGAGGGCACCAATCGCTTAAAAAGACCTCGAGGCTCAGACATGCCATCACCTTCCTCTCCAGGGTATTCGCCTTTCTGAGGGCAAAACCCTTGGTCAAAGGAGCACCATAATTGAAGCCATGCGGCCGGTTTTTCCACCCGAACCCCGGTGGGAAAAAAACAGATCTTGACGGCAAGAGGTGCAAATTTCGCTTGCTTGGATGTTCTCAGGGGGAACCCCCTCACGCATCAAGAGGCGCTGATTAGCCCGGGACAAATCCACAAAGAGCTTCCCCTCCCGAGAATGAACTACATCGAGAGGCGCAAACTCCTCCGCAACCTCCGGCCCAACCGAATAACAGCAAGGACCGATGGAAGGGCCAATCCCAACCAGGCAGCCGCTAGGCTTGGTGCCAAAAGCCTGCCCCATCGCCGCTAGGGTGATCGGACCGATGCGGGCCCTGGTTCCCCGCCACCCAGCATGGGCCATGCCGATAGCTCTATTCCAGGGATCATAAAAAACCAGGGGCACACAATCGGCATACAAAGTGCTGAGGACAATTCCCTTTCTGTCAGTGATGAGGGCGTCCGTATCTCGATAAAGGTGGTAATCCCCTGGTAGGTCTTCGATTCTGGCCACTTTAGTCCCATGGACTTGCCAGGCTGCCGCCCGCGGCAGCCCCTCCAGCCCCAAGCTATCCAGGACTAGCCGCCAGTTTTGGTCCACTGCCGCTCGATCATCCCCGCAGCTTCGGCCCAGATTGAGGGTTGCAAAAGGGCCCTTGCTCACACCCCCTCGCCTGGTGGTAAAGGCACAAAGGACTCCCCGCCAACCGGGGGGAGCAAAGTAAGTCAGATCTTTTGTTTGCTTTAATTCATACATGACCTTAGTCCCTCGGGGGAAGGAGTTTCTCGAGCTCCTCGATGAAGCGATTAATATCTTTGAACTGCCGATAGACAGAAGCAAAGCGCACGTAAGCCACCTCATCCATCTCCCGGAGCCTCTCCATCACCATTTCGCCGATTGCGACGCTGGTGACCTCCCGCTCCGGTCGACTGCGCAGCTCCCGCTCCACCTCGTCGACCATCTTCTCTACCTCTTCCAAGGACACCGGCCGCTTCTCCAGCGCCTTTAACACTCCGCCCAGAATCTTGGAGCGGGAAAAGCTCTCCCGGCGGCCATCCCTCTTAACGACCATCAAGGGCGTCTCTTCCCAACGTTCATAGGTCGTAAAACGGGCGCCGCAGGCACTGCACTCTCGGCGCCGGCGAATGCACTTGGCGTCCTCCGTTGAGCGAGAGTCGATTACCCTGCTACCTAAGGCCTGGCAAAATGGGCAGCGCATTTGTTGCTCCTTCGCGGGATCTTTTACCTTAATTATATAGAATAAGCCAGGGATCGTCCACCCAGCGGGGCCTATCCTAGATTATCTTTCATATCCACCAAGATAACGTCGACACCGATCTTCACGATGGCAGACCACGGAATGGCCACATCAGTCCCCCGATTGAAGAACCAGAGAAACCGTCCCGGGCCGGGGAGGATGATGGCTTTGATCTCCCCCGTGTCCAAGTCAATCTCCATGTCGATGACATTTCCCAGGCGCCTGCCATCGCTGATATTGATCACATCCAGGAGGCGCAACTCGGAAGCCTTGACCAGCATCCCCCCCACCCCCTCATTCATATGTATGTGGGAGGATGCGGGTACGTTCCGTCCGCTGCGTCGGGGAAGTTCTAGCGCCGACTAAACCGGGGGGAAACTCCGAGTAGCAGGCTTGATAGACCTTGCCGACTGGCCGCAAGGAGTTTTTGGCCCCAAGGAGTCAGGATGGGGCCTACTTGCTCCCAAGTTTTCCAACGCCATTTGTAGGTGATCTGTTCGCCTTGAGGTTCTGGTTCCACCTCGACCCCTTCATCCAACAAGCAGAGGGGAGGGAAAAGAACGCACCACCAGTTCCGACCCCGTCCCTCTCCAATGATCACCTGTAATGACTGGTACTCACCGGCGGCCAAAGCCAGTCGACCGTATCTGCGGGGGGGAAAGGTGAAGGTGCCAAGCTGAGCGGTCACCGTCTGGTGGCCGTGGCCTGCTTGGGCTAAGGTCAGCCGCGCTGTCCTTTCCAGATGGTCGATGTTTTCCTCCAAGATCGCCCTGGCTTCATCTAGAGTCTCAACGCCGTTAAACAATCGCCCGGTCTCTCTCAGGACGGCATCGCGCACCTCAAGTTTCAACCGTTGGTCCTCTGGCGAGTTGCTATGGGCAAGAACATGTAGGCGGAGCAGATTCTCTGGCGAATAGGCCCGGGGAGATGAACCGCCAAAGTAAAGATAGCCCCACAGACCGGCAAAACCGGCGAATATCATCCCGATGATGGCTGCACTGACCAACAGACGCGTGCGAAAAGCATCCACTTCTATTCCCTCCTAGCCGCTCATCTGTTTGCGAAGGTGCCTAAGGGCGGCCTTTTCCAGGCGGGAGACCTGCGCTTGCGAGATGCCGATCTCCTCAGCGACCTCCATTTGGGTGCGACCTTCGAAGAAGCGTTTAGTCAGGATCATCTTCTCCCGCTCGTTAAGCCTTCCTAAGCCTTCCTTGATTGAAATCCCCTCTATCCAGCTGGCATCTTGATTCTTGTCATCGCTGATCTGATCCATTACGAAGATGGGATCGCCTCCGTCGTGATAGATGGGCTCAAACAAGGAAACCGGGTCCTGGATGGCATCGAGCGCGAAGACCACCTCTTCCCGAGGCAGCTTTAGCTCCGCCGCAATCTCGCTGATGGTAGGCTCTTTCGCATACTTGTTGACAAGGCTGTCCCGCACCTGAAGAGCCTTGTAGGCGATATCCCGCAAGGAGCGACTCACTCTGATGGGATTATTGTCCCGCAAGTACCGACGGATCTCGCCGATGATCATCGGCACCGCGTAGGTGGAGAATTTCACGTTCTGACTTAGGTCAAAGTTGTCGATGGCTTTCATCAGGCCGATACAGCCGACCTGAAACAAGTCGTCCACACACTCGCCGCGATTATTGAAGCGCTGAATCACACTCAGAACAAGGCGTAGATTGCCCTGGACCAACTCCTCTCGCGCTTTGAGGTCGCCCTCCCGCACCTTTGCCAGTAGTTCTTGCATCTTGGCGTTGCCCAGGACAGGAAGTTTGGAGGTGTTTACCCCGCAAATTTCTACCTTGTTCATACCCTCGCTCCCCCCAATACCCGTTTACGTTCTCATTATTGCCCCGAAATTGACAGGTTATACTGGTCCCAATCATAGGAGGAAATTGACTACAGCTTTCTTAATTAATAGTTTGAAAGGTAGTCGTGGGGGGATGGGCATGGCGTACGTAATCTATCTTGACCAATTGATCGCCATGACGATGGCCAATTGGCTGTTTGACCTGCTTCTTCTCTGGGCCACCAGAGAAGTGATGAAAATTCCGATCCACCGCAAGCGGCTCTTTGTTGGCGCCGGCATCGGCGCTTTGTACTTCATTGTTGAGCGCCTGGCCTTCTATCGCCTCTTGCCATTCTATGGCCTTTGGCGATCCCCGCTGGCCATGTTCCTCGCCTCTTTGTTGATGCTCAGCGCAGCCTTCTATCCCCTGCCCCCAACTCGCTTCTTGACTGTAGCCGCCTATTTCTATCTCATTTTTTGCACGGCTGGCGGAGCAGGCACCTTGGTTGCCAACTTGTTCGGCTCACCCCATCAGCCTAATGTGTTCCTGGGCGCCATCACTTCCATGGGAGTCATCCTCATCATCGCTGAGCTCGGCTGGGGACTGATCCAGAAACAAATCTGGTATCACTTTTATCAGATTCCCCTGTCCATCAAGTTTAATAACAACGAACTGTTGATCACGGCCCTGGTGGATTCAGGCAACCACTTGCGCGATCCTATTTCCCGCGCCCCCGTGATCATCGTTGAGGAGTCAGCTTTGACGTCTTTGCTGCCCGAGGCAGTCTTCGAGGCAGCAAAGAGCCTCGAGCAAGGAGACTTGGATGCTATCGATCAGATCCCTTTCCCCTGGTCGACGCGCCTTCGCATCATACCCTACGCGTCCATCGGGAAAAGGGAGGGGATGTTGATTGGACTTCGCTGCGATGAGGCGGGGGTGATGGTGGGCCAAGACCGCATCCCTTTAGGCCAAGGGCTGATCATCGGCCTTTACAACAACCGGCTCTGCCCGGAAGGCTCCTACCGGGCCTTGATTCACCCGGAAGTGATCCATAAGGCCGTCCTCAAGCAAGGGGCCAGTTGGGGATCAGCCAAGTTTCACAGCACACAAGTCTAACAGGGGGGACCATGGATGATACCGTTCAAAGCACGACTTGGACTATCTGTTCAGCTCTTTGTGATTCGCCTACTCCAACGAATCGGCATTATGTCCCGGGGGATCTACTACGTGGGTTCGAGCGAAGTCCTTCCTCCCCCCCTGTCCCCGGACGAGGAAGCCGCCTTGATCGGACGACTTGAGGCGGGCGATCGCAGCGTCAAGGGGACCCTAATTGAGAGGAACTTGCGATTGGTAGTCTACATCGCCCGCAAGTTCGATAATACAGGGGTTTCTATTGAGGATCTTGTCTCCATTGGGACCATTGGTCTCATCAAAGCCGTGAACACCTTCGATCCGAGCAAGAAGATCAAACTGGCCACCTATGCCTCCCGCTGCATTGAAAACGAGATTCTCATGTATCTGCGGCGAAGCAGCAAGACGAGGGCGGAGATATCCTTCGATGAACCGTTGAATACCGATTGGGACGGCAACGAGCTTCTCCTATCTGATGTCTTGGGAACCGAAAGCGATGTGCTCAAATACATCGAGGAACAAACGGACCGGGCCATTCTCGAACGGGCCATCGAGCGGTTGACCGACAGGGAGAAGAGGATCATCGAAGAGCGGTTTGTCAAAGAAAAAACCCAGAAGGAAGTAGCCGACCTTCTGGGAATATCACAGTCATATATCTCTCGCTTGGAGAAGAAAATCCTGAAGAAGCTCCGCAAGGAGATTAAACAGCTGGAATAACTAACGCCGGCGCAAGAAAGCCGGTATGTCTAGCTCATCGCTGACAAAGGGCTTGATCTCCAAAGATTCAATCCCGAATTCCTTTTTGGGGGAGTCGAAACCGGTGGCAATGACCGTGACCCGCACCTCATCCCCCAGGGTTTCATCGATGATCGCCCCGAAGATGATATTCGCCTCAGAATCGGCAGCCTCGCCAATGATTTCGGCCGCTTCATTCACTTCATAAAGTCCCAGCGAGGAGCTGCCCGTAATGTTGAGAAGAATGCCCTTCGCCCCTTCGATGCTCGCTTCCAGCAAGGGGCTGGAAATTGCGGCCCGGGCAGCTTTGACGGCCCGTTCTTCCCCGGAGGCCCGTCCAATGCCCATCAACGCTGAACCGGCATCGGTCATGATGGTCCTCACATCAGCAAAATCCAGATTAATCAGTCCAGGGACAGTGATCAAATCGGAGATCCCTTGGACGCCCTGTCGCAGCACATCGTCGGCGATGGCAAAGGCCTCCAGGATTGATGTTCGCTTGTCCACCACCTGCAGGAGGCGATCGTTGGGGATGATGATGAGGGTATCCACCTTATCCCGCAGGTTCTCAATACCTTGCTCAGCCTGCTGCTGGCGTCGTCGGCCTTCAAAGCTGAAGGGCTTGGTGACCACCCCCACCGTCAGGCAGGAAAGTTCCTTGGCAACTTGCGCCACAACAGGCGTGCCGCCAGTCCCCGTACCGCCCCCCATGCCGGCCGTGATGAAAACCATGTCCGCCCCTTCGAGGGCCTCCCTGATATCCTCCTTGCTCTCTTCGGCTGCCTTCATGCCGATCTCTGGATTAGAACCGGCCCCGAGGCCTTTCGTCAGCTTCTCGCCCAGCCGGATGCGGCGCGAGGCATTGGAGAGCAGCAGGGCCTGGGCATCGGTGTTCATCGCGATGAACTCAACACCCCTCAGCTCGGCTTCGATCATCCTGTTGACCGCGTTGCTGCCTCCACCCCCGACGCCCACCACTTTGATGTTCGCGAAATGCCCGTTTTCCGAGTCGAACTCAAACATAGGAAACGTCCTCCTTCTTCAGGACACATTTTGCTGATAGCCCCCGACAAACCCACGGCGTGGACAAAGCTACTCTCTTGCGAAAAGGCCAATCCCCTGGCCTATGCCAGAACCCTTGCCACCTCCTCCGCGAGGCTTCACTTCGCGCCCCCAGGAGGCGCTCATTGCGGCCTTTTCTCCAGTACAGGCGTATGGGGGAGTCTTAGATCAAGGGAAGCCGGGCCCGACGGCAAACGATACAGCAAAGATTCGAGCACATCAATCTTCAAGGGCAAGTCCACCCCTGGTCCAAGACGAACTCGCACTCCATGTCGAGTGACCAGCTGAATATCCTCCAAATCTAAGACGTTGATCTCCGAGATTTCATCCCGCATGGCGGGAGTGCAAAGGGCGGCCACCCGGGCGCCTGTCTGTATCGATCGAGAGGCAACGACCTCGCCTAGAGCAAGTCCCACTGGAGTCTGACCGTTCAGCACAGGCAAGTCCAACAGGTGCGCCGGGCCCAAAACGACACCTGATCCATCAATAGTGTAAAAAGCTTCTGTATAGGGAATGATCGCCACTGGCTCCCGCTCTTCGAGGGTGACTATGACCGACCCTGGAAGCCGACGGGCAATTTCCACGGATCGCACCTGCGGCATCTCTTCCAGCCGCTCTTGGGCCCGAGCCGCATCGAAACGGAAGATGTTTTTTTGCCCCACAAGGCCCAGGGCCAGCAAAATCTCTTCTTCGGTGACCGCCTCGGCCCCAAGGATCTCGACGTGGGTGATGTTGAAGTAGGGTGAATACAAGAAGGCTACGAAGGCGACTACGAACAAGAATCCTATTACCGACAGGGCAAATCCTCGTGAATCGTCGTTTTCGCCGCGCATAGCTTCAACCCCTAGTCAACGGGCGGGATACTCATGCTTACGCTGATTATACCATAACCAGGCACCTCATGAAAGAATTAACAAGCCCTTTCCTCGATCCCTTCCCGACGGATCTGGGCGCCGACCGCCGCCAGCTTCCCTTCGATCCCCTCGTAGCCCCGGTCGATATGGCCCACATCTTCCACCACTGTCTCTCCTTCGGCGGCCAATCCCGCCAGCACCAATGCCGCCCCCGCCCGCAGATCCGGCACCGACACCACCGCCCCGGAAAGCCTGCCCACACCCCGGATGATGGCCGTCTGACCCTCGACGACTATGTCCGCCCCCATGCGGCGTAGTTCGGCCACATGCTTGAGCCGGTTGTTGTAAATCTCCTCGGTGATGATGCTGATCCCTCGGGCGATAGTGGCCAAGGAAACAAACTGGGGCTGCAGGTCGGTGGGGAAGCCTGGATAGGGCCGCGTGCGCAGATGGAAGGGGCGAATAGGGCCTGCTGCCCGCACCCGGATCGTCTCCCGATCGAGGCATTCCAACTCCACCCCGGCCTCAAGGAGCTTATGGATAACCGCGCCTAAGTGATCGGCCACCGCACCTTCGATGATCAAATCGCCTCCGGTCATGGCTGCCGCCAGCATGTAGCTGCCGGCTTCCACCCGATCGGGGATGACCTGGTAATCGGCTCCCCCCAGCTCCTCCACGCCGTCTATTTCAATCTGGTTGGTGCCCGCGCCCCGGATTCGGGCCCCCATTTGGTTGAGGAACTCCTGGGATTCGACTATTTCCGGTTCCATGGCCGCGTTTTGGATGATCGTCCGGCCCCTGGCCAGGGCGGCGGCCATCATCAAGTTCTCCGTCGCTCCCACACTCGGGTAGTCGAGATGGATTTCCGCCCCCTCCAGGCGCTCCCCCTGAGCGTAGACATAGCCTTGATCCTCCCAGACCCGGGCGCCAAGGGCCCGCAGACCCCGCAAATGCATGTCGATGGGCCGATCGCCGATGGCGCAGCCCCCGGGCAGGGACACCCTGACCTTGCCCAGTCTCACCAACAAAGGCCCCATTACCTGGATTGATGCCCGCATACTCTTGATCAGTTCATGGGGCGCCGTGTATTCCAACTCATCACGGACTTCGATCCACAGGCTGCTGCCCCGCCAATCGACCCGGGCGCCAAGGCTGCGAAGCACATCACACATAGTCTCCACATCTTTGATCCGCGGCACGTTGCGGATGCAGCACGGTTCATTGCTGAGGAGGGAGGCGCACATCAGTTTGAGGACGGCATTTTTCGCCCCGCTAACGCGAATTTTGCCCTTGAGGGGAACGCCTCCCCGGATGACTAGTCTCTCCAAGGCACACACCTCCGATGGACAATGGAGCAGCCCGCAATTGTTCTAGATAAGCATGGGCAACCCGGTGAACATCCCCCGCGCCCATGGTTAAGACCAGATCCCCGGGCCGGCAAAGCTCCCCAAGGAGCAGTGGGATTTCACTTAACTTAGGAACAAAATGCACTCCCCGGCCAAGTCTCTTTTCCACCATCCCGGCCAGCTTCTCCCCCGACACGCCCGGGATGACCTTCTCCCCAGCCGGATAAATCGCGGTGATTATCACCTCATCCGCATCATCGAAGGACCGTGCTAATGCGTCCTCGAGATAATAGGTGCGGGTGTAGCGATGGGGCTGGAAGACGGCCACCACCCGCCTTCCTAAGGTCCGAGCCGCCGCCAGGGTGGCCTTAATCTCCGTTGGATGGTGGGCATAATCATCTACCACCAAAATGCCGCCAACATCCCCCAGGACTTCAAAGCGGCGGCAGGCCCCCGAAAACTTTGCCAAGGACTCCTGAATGGAATCAAACGGAAAACCGAGAGATGTGCCTACGGCCACCGCAGCCAAAGCATTCATGACATTATGTACACCCGGAATCTTCAGCTCGAGCCGTCCCAGCACATCACCCCGGCAACGAACGGTGCAGGCCGATCCTTTGGGATGAAGATGCACGTCAGTTGCGCAAACATCGCCCGTTCTCAGACCATAGGTCATGATGGGCGGCTTAGCTCTGCTTGCCAGGCCGGCAACGCGCGGGTCGTCGGTCCCCAAGATGGCGAAGGAGAGGCCCTGAAGAAAGCGTTCAAAGGCATCCACAATGGCCTCAAGAGACCCATAGTTTTCCAAGTGATCGGCCTCGATGTTGGTAATAACACCCATTTGGGGCCTCAACTTGAGGAAGGAGCCATCGCTTTCATCGGCTTCAGCAACGAAGTATCGACCCTTTCCCAGGCGTACGTTAGAACCGATGTCCAAGACTTCGCCGCCAATGATCACCGTCGGATCCGCCCCGCAGTCGGCAAGCATCAAGCCGACCATAGAGGTGGTAGTTGTCTTGCCGTGGGTGCCGGCGACGGCAATGCCGTAGTAGTCGGACATCAACTCGCCGAGCATTTCCGCGCGGGTCACAACCGGTATTGACCGGTGATGGGCCGCCTGCAACTCTGGATTCTCCTCGGCAATGGCTGAGGAGACGACCACCACATCAGGGGACCCGACGTTTTCCGGGTCATGGCCGATATTGATCACCGCTCCCCGTCGCCTCAGATCGACGATGCGGTCCGATTCCATCACATCCGACCCGGTCACATGAACGCCCCTGCTCAAAAAAAGACGGGCTATACCGCTCATCCCTGCCCCGCCGATGCCGACGAAATGCAAGCTGGAATAGGGCTTCAAAGTCTCACTTCCTTTCTTCCTGCGGGGTTTCGGGCAGCTACATCTTATCCTATGCCATCCAGGCTAGGTCGGTTACACCCCTGCTTGTCCACCGCCATTGCTAAAGCAGGGAGTCCAACAGGTCGACGATGTCCCAGACGGCCCTGGGCCGACCTAGCCGGCGGCTGTTGGTCGCCATGGTTTCGAGGCGGGCCCTGTCCGCCAACAGGCCCTCGACGGTCTCGAGGAGCAAAGGGCCTGTCAGCTCATGGTCCAAGATGACCACTCCCGCCCCCTCCCGTTCCAGTACACGGGCGTTTTTCTCCTGGTGGTTCTCGGCAGCAAAGGGGAAGGGAATCAAAACGCAAGGCAGTCCCCGGGCGGTAAGCTCCGCGATGGAGATGGCTCCCGCCCGAGCAACGACTAGGTCGGCACAGGCAAGAACTTCCGGCATGTCGTGGATGTAAGGCAGCACCCAGACGTTACCAAAGAGGGTCCCATCGCCTCTAGGGCTGCCCGCCGCAAGCTTCGCCAAGGCGTCCCCCACCCGTTGGTAGTCATCCTTCCCCGTCTGGTGAATCACCATCAGATCCCGCCGCTGCAAAAAAGAAGGAAAGACCTGGGCCATCGCGTTGTTGATGGTACGAGCCCCTTGACTAGCTCCCAATACCAAGAGCACCCTCTTGTCCTTCTTCAGACCCAAGAGGTGGAGCGCCTCATCCCTTTCCCTGGCTACGATTTCCGGCCTAACAGGGTTGCCCGTCACAAAGATGCGCGCTTTAGGGGAAAGGTGCTTGGCAGCGTCCGCGTAACCTAGAGCAACCGCCCCGGCAAAACGGGACAGCAGGCGATTGGTAAGGCCAGGATAGGCGTTTTGCTCTTGAATGAGGGTGGGCAGCCCCTGCAGGATGGCTGCCGCCAGGACTGGCCCCGCCGCATACCCGCCGGTGCCGACGACCACATCGGGCCGAAAGTCCCTGAGCACCCGGAACGAGTCCCCAAGGCCCAAGGCAGCCAGGCCCAGACTCCTGAGAGTCTTCCACGAAGGCCGTCGGCTCAAAGGAGCTGACCGGATGAGCTTTAGGGGCCAACCGTTCCGGGGAATGATGTCCTTCTCCAGGCCGCGGGCTGTGCCCACAAAGAGGACTTCGCCTTCGGGATGACGAGCCTGCCAGACCTGGGCGATGGTCATCCCGGGGTAAATATGTCCGCCGGTGCCGCCGGCCGCGATCAGTAGTCTCACATCAAGCCCTCCACCGGGAAATGTTGAGTAGGATGCCCACCCCGGCCAAAGTGATCGTCAGCGATGACCCGCCGAAACTAATGAAAGGCAGGGTAATCCCCGTGATGGGCAGGGAGCCCGTAACCACCCCAATGTTCAGCAAAGCCTGGAAGGTCACTATGCTGGTGATGCCCAGGGCCAGCATGCAGCCAAAAAAGTCCGGCGAAGACAGGGCTATCTTCAAGCCTCGCCAGGCAAAAAGGAAAAAGAGCAAGACCACCGCCGCCGCCCCGAGAAAGCCCAACTCCTCGCCGAGGATAGCGAAGATGAAGTCGGTGTGGGCCTCGGGAAGATACAAGTATTTCTCCCGGCCCTGCCCAAGGCCAAGTCCAAACAGTCCCCCCGAACCGATGGCCAACAGCGACTGGATGATATTCCAGCCGGAATCCAGCGGATCAGCCCAAGGGTCGATGAAAGCCAGCAGGCGGCGCAGCCGGTAGGGAGCCTTAATGATCAGGATCAGCAAACAGGGCAGGGCACCGAGGGCCACCAAGGACATGTGCCAGAGGGAGGCCCCAGCGCCAAAGAGCATGATCATGGCATTCATGAAGATCACCGCGCCGGTGCCAAAGTCCGGCTCCAGCAAGATAAGGCCGACAGCGACGACCACAACCAGCAAGGGCGGCAAGAACCCGGTAAGAAAATGACGGAGATTCCCCCGCCAGCGGTCACAGTAGGCGGCGATGAAAAGGACCACGCAAAGCTTGGCCAGCTCCGACGGCTGAAATCCGGTAAACCCCAGGAGGAGCCACCGACGGGAACCGCCGATGATCGGTCCAATCACCAGCACCAACCCAAGCAGCATGAGGCTGATGAGGATCCCCGGGAAAGCAAGCCGGCGATAGAACCGGTAGTCCAAGTGGGACAGAATCCCCATGACCAGGAGACCCAAGGCTGCCCAGAGGAGCTGGCGCTTCAGATAATAGTAGGGATCATTATGTTCCATCAAACTGGCCACCGAACTGGCGCTGAAGACCATCACAACGCCAACGCCGAGAAGAACAATGGTTATCAAGATAATAGCCAGGTCGGGCGTACCCTTCTTCCCTGCCATGGGCTGCTCCCCCCCTCAGCTCGGTAAGAACACCAATACTTTAGCCCCCGGTAGAGCAAACAACCCCAGGAGGGCAAAGAACAGGGCCAAGATCCAAAAGCGCGTTACCACCTTCGGTTCAGCCCAACCCTCGAGTTCAAAGTGGTGATGCAAAGGACTCATCCGGAAGATGCGTCTTCCTTTACTCAGACGAAAGTAGGCCACTTGAATAATGACCGACAAGGTCTCAAGGACGAAGATCCCCCCTACCAAGGGCAAGAAAAGTTCGGTCTGGGTCAACACCGCTAGCGACCCTAACACCCCGCCAAGACTCAAGGAACCAGTATCCCCCATGAACACCTGCGCCGGATGGGTATTGAACCACGAAAATCCTAAACAAGCTCCAGTCACCGCACCAGCCAGGACGGCAAGCTCTGTTTGTCCTAAGGAGGCGGCTATCACTCCGTAGGCTGCCGCCGCCACCGCCATCGATCCGGCGGCCAATCCGTCCAGGCCATCGGTCAGGTTGACCCCGTTGGATGCACCCAATAACACTAGCACGACCAGCAGTACGAAAAGGCCGGGGGGCAGCTGAATGAACTGACCGGTAAAAGGCACTAGCAAGTGCCGCCCTAGGTCCGGCTCGGTCAGTGCATACAAGGCCAAAAGCAGCGCAACTAGTACCTGAGCTCCAGCCTTGTAGCGAGCCCTCAGGCCCAAAGGCCTCTTGGCTACGACGATGATAAAATCATCCAGCAGCCCGATGATCCCGTAGGAGATGGCCACTAGCAACGCGTACGAAACCCGCCGGTCAGGCAAGGTAAAGAACCAAGTAGAGATGAAGTAGGCGAAAATTATGAGCACCCCGCCCATAGTCGGCACGCCGCTTTTCTTCAGATGGGTTTGGGGCCCGTCATTTCTCACCGTCTGGCCAAACTTCAACCGCCGCAAATAGCCGATGGTGGCCGGCCCCAAGAGCAAAGTGATCATGAAGGCCGCCACCGCGGCGTAAATTGCGCGCATCATGGGACCAACCCCTCCCGCAATCCTGCCACGACCTCCTCAAGGTGCATCCCCCGCGAACCTTTGACTAGGACTGTCGCTCCGGGCCGGAGGATACCGGCTAGCTCCGCCAGGACCGATCGATTATCTAAACAAACGGCTATCTGGTCATCAGGGAGGCCGGCCATCCGTGCTCCCTGGGCAATTTCAGCGCCTAAAGGACCCACAACGATCAAGTAGTCAACAATATCCGCAGCTAGCTTCCCCACATCCCGATGAAGCTCGGGGGCCTCCGGGCCCAGCTCCAGCATATCCCCCAAGACGGCGATCTTGAATCCCTCGGCCAGGTTCTTTAATGTCGCCAAGGCAGCCCGCATCGACGCCGGGCTGGCATTGTAGGCATCATTGAGCACAGTTGCCCCATTGGGGAGCTCCTCTACTTGCAGCCGCATCTCCGTCGGTTGAAAATCCTCTAGACCTTCCGCGATGGCCTCCGCATCGGCTCCTAAAGATGCGGCACAAGCCGCAGCTGCCAACGCGTTGTAGACATTGTGCCGCCCCGGCATGCCAACCGCCACTTGCACTTCATGGGGAAGCAGAGGACCATACAAGGTAAAGCTGATGGCCCGGGGACCTTCCTGAATCCCCTTCGCCCGAAGGTCCCCACTATCGAGACCATAGAAGACTGTCCTCCCCGAATGGCTCGCCCCCATGGCCGCAACCCGCCCGTCATCGGCGTTCAGCACGGCGATGCCTTGGGGTCCTAAAGCCTCGACCAGCTCCCCCTTGGCCCGGGCCACATTGTCCAAGGAACCCAACAATTCAAGATGGACCTGGCCTACATTGGTGACGATCCCGGCGCAGGGGCGGGCAATGCTGCTCAACTCGCGGATCTCCCCCAGGCCCCGCATGCCCATCTCCAGCACCACATAATCACGGTGGGCATCGGCCTGGAGCAACGTCAAGGGGAGGCCAATGTGGTTGTTGAAATTGCCGGGCGACTTAAGGGTCGACCCCATGCGGCTGAGAATGGCCGCCAACATGTCTTTGGTCGTCGTCTTGCCATTGCTTCCCGTAATGCCGATCACCCGGGCCCGCAAGCTCGCCCGCCAATAGGCGGCAAGCTCGTGCAGGGCGACCAATGCATCCTTGACCACTACTAAAGGCCCGCCCAGACTTTGCCAACGGTCCCGCTGCCCCTCCTCAACCAGGGAGGCGCCAGCGCCCCTTTCCATGGCGTGGGCGATGAACTCATGGCCATCAGCTCGCTCGCCCCGGAGGGGGATGAAAAGCTCACCTGGTTCGACCGTGCGGGAATCGATGGATACCCCCGTCAACACGGCGGGTGGATCGCCGATGGGCTCCCCTCCAGTGGCCTTAAGGACATCTCCGATACTAAGCCTTGCCAATGCGCTTCCTTCCTCTCAATGCCCGGGCAGCTTCTTCCCGGTCGTCAAAGTGGATGACCCGATCCTTAAAGATCTGATAATTCTCATGGCCTTTACCGGCGACGAGCACTACATCCCCAGGCTGGGCCATATCGATCGCCAGGTTGATGGCCTGACGGCGGTCCACCTCCAGCAGGTATTCGCCACTCCCGCGGCGAACCCCCTCTTCCACCTGCCGACAAATGGCCATGGGGTCCTCTCCGCGAGGATTGTCAGAAGTAATGATGCTAAAATCCCCATAACGGGCGGCAATCTCGCCCATGATCGGCCTTTTGCTTCGGTCCCGGTCGCCGCCGCAGCCGAAAACGAGGATGATCCGACCCCGGGTCAAGGCGCGTGCTGCCTGGAGCACGTTTTCCAAGCCGTCGGGGGTGTGGGCATAATCGATGATGACGGCAAAATCCTGCCCCAAGTCAACGGTCTCAAACCGCCCCGGCACTCCCCGCACTCCTTCGAGACCCACCTTGAGCTCTCCGGGGGGGATGCCTAATTGCCAGCCGCAAGCCAAGGCGGCAAGACAATTATAAACATTGAACAGACCCGTCAACCTGGACGAAATCGCTATCTTCCCCCCAGGATAGCGCAAATTGAAGGCTAACCCCTGGGACTCGATCTTAACGGCCTCGGCCATGAAGGTCGCGGGAGCATAGATCCCGTAGGAGACGACATCGACCGAGAGAGTATCGCCGATCCTTCGCCCGTGCTCGTCATCACCGTTGATGATGGCGGCCGGGGCACGTTTTTTCTTCGGTCCAGATTCCCGGCCCAGCTCGGTGAAGAACCTAGTTTTGGCTTCCAAGTACTTGGCGAAGGTGCCGTGGAAATCCAAGTGATCCTGGGTGATGTTGGTTAGCACCCCCAGATCAAAAGGGCAGCCGACGATGCGACCAAGCTCGATCCCATGGGAGGAGACCTCCATGACCACCCACTCGACCCCATCGTCATACATGCTGGCCAAGAGCCGTTGCAGGTCCAGGGATTCTGGCGTTGTGCGCGTTGCTGCGAGGACTTCACTCCCGATCATGTTCTGGATCGTCCCGACTAAACCGACCTTGTATCCTGCCGCTTCCAGGATGCTCTTGACGAGATAGCTGGTGGTGGTCTTGCCATTGGTCCCGGTGATGCCGATCAACCCCATTCTTGAGGCGGGATAATCGAAGAAGCGGGCCGAGATCAGTCCTAAGGCCCGGCGACTGTCCTCAACTAAAGCCCCCGGGACTCCCTCGGGAAGGCCGCGCTGACCAACAATTCCAACGGCGCCCCTCTCCAAGGCATCCCGAATGAAATCATGGCCGTCGAAACGTTCACCTGTAATACAGACAAAAACATCCCCTGCCCTCACCTGGCGGGAATCGTAGGCTATCCCCGCAACCGAAGCGTCGGGGCCGACAAGACGAGCGCCAGGAACATCCCGAAGGAGGTCTCGAAATGAGATGGCCATACATCATCACCCACATATAGCATTACCTGGTTGCTGCTAAAAAAACCAGGTCAGCCTATTCCAACCAAACGGTCACGGTGCCCTTGCCGGAAAGGAGGGTTCCTGGAGCCGGCTCTTGTTTGACCACAAATCCGCTTCCCTTAATATCTATGGCGAGGCCAAGACTGCCTAGAACACCAACGGCATCCCGCAAGGTCAACCCTTTCAGGGAAGGCACCACTACTTCCTCCCCATTGTATTCGCCTGCTACGATGGCGACTTCCTCCCTGGACTTGGCTGCTGAAGCAGGTTTTCCCCGTTCTCTCCCAATGGTCCCCCGGGGCGAGGCGCCGAGATACTTGAGCATGTCCCCAACGGCCCGAGAAAACACCGGACCGGCGAGGGTGCTCCCATAGCGAATTTCGGTTTGTGGTTCATACAAGACCACAAGGGCCGCCAGCCGCGGCTCATCAAAGGGCGCGTAGCCCACAAATGAGGCGATCCTTTCCGAACCGTATCCTCCCCGGGGCGAAGGTACTTCAGCAGTCCCCGTCTTGCCGGCAACAGGGTATCCGGGGATGTCGGCCATCCTGCCTGAGCCATCGGCGACAACACTCCGCAACAGCCGGTTCACTTCGGCGGCTGTCTCGGGGGAGATCACCTGGCGGATAGGCTCAGGGCCCCTTTCTTCCACCACCTTGCCCTGGTTGTTCAAGACCTGACGAACCAAGTACGGACGCATAAGCAGGCCCCCATTGGCGATGGCCGCGGTTGCCGTCAAGAGCTGGAGGGGAGTGACGGCGATCCCCTGGCCGAAACCGATGGTGGCCCAACGGGCCCTCTCGCCCCATCGAGAGGGGTTGGGGGCAGGCAAGAGCCCGCTCGCCTCACCTGGGAAATCGATGCCCAGACGACTGCCGAAGCCAAAGGCGCTCAAGTAGCGATACATCCTTTGGGGACCCAGTTTGTCGACGGCAATCTGGGCAAAGACAGGGTTGCAGGAGTTTCCCAAGGCCTCTTGGAAGGTCTGCTTCCCGTGGCCGCTAGGACGCCAGCAGCGGACGGTGATGCCACCGATGCGGATTTGGCCTGGATCATCAACGGGCATATCCGCGGTCACTAGGCCTTCTTCCAAGGCGGCGGCGGTGACGAAGATCTTCATGGTGGAGCCCGGCTCATATTGATCAACACAGGCGACGCAACGCCGCACTTCCTTGCCGTAATCCCAGTAGTGGTTGGGATCGAAAAAGGGATATACAGCTAAGGCGAGGACCTCGCCTGTCTTCGGGTCCATCACCAGGAGGACCCCTCGTCGAGAACCAGTCTCTTCGACGGCGCGAGCCAGTTCCCGCTCGGCGATGTATTGGATCACTTTGTCGATGGTCAAAACAACGCTCTCCCCATCTTGGGGAGAGACGTTTCGCTGCACACCTCCCGGTATGTAGCGGCCAACAGCATCGGTCTCCACCAGGGCCCTACCGGCGACGCCAGCCAGCAGGGGATCTAACGCATATTCCAGCCCCTCGAGTCCCTGATTGTCCACACCGACGATGCCAAGGAGATGGGCAGCCAGCTTGCCATTGGGATAAATTCGATGGGGCCTTTGCACCAGGCGGATGCCGTCCAGATTCATTTCTTCAATTGCCCGGGCCGTCTTCCCGTCCAAACCGCGGGCCACCCAAGTCCTAACGCCCGGACGCGCCAGCAGCCGTTTCAGTTCCGTTTTGTCCCGGTCTAACACCTGAGCAAGCCCTTCGGCTGTCTTTTCCGGATCTTTGATCTCCATCAAGTGGGCTTCGATGGCCGTCGAGGAGACGGTGACTGCCAATTCGTTCATATTCCGATCATAGATCGTCCCCCGATGGGCATCGACGGGCACGCTCCGCAGCCGCTGACCCAAAGCTTTGTCGTGAAAGGCGTCGGTCCGGTAAATCTGGAGATAAAACAGGCGAGCGATAACGAGGACGACCGCCAAGCAGAGAAAGACGCCAAGGCAAGCAATCCTCCGGCGCACCACCGGGGAAGTAATTGACTTCACCATGGCAACCCCCTAGAACCTGCCCATTCGTCCGGCTTCTACCTGGCCGCCAGGCAGGAACCATCCGGCCAGCCAAGAGGAAACGTTCGCCAGCAGGGTCTCGGTCGGAGTTGGCGGCTGTTGTTGTTGAGGAGAGACACCCTCCGGCTTTCTCCCGGTATCAAGAACAATATACTCGTATGAATCCGGTTTGATCATGCCCAGCTCAGTCGTCGCCATCCTCTCCACGTACTCAAGGGAGCCAACCCGCAAGAGCTCCACCTGCAGATGCTGGTGCTGGGACTCAGCCTGGGCCAATGACTGTCTGGTCGCTTCCAGCTGGTAGCTCAATTCCACGATGGTCATATGCAAGGCTATCTGACCCAAGGCAACGGCTACCGTCAGTATCACGAAGAAGCTCGTCAAGACCACAGGATTGACCACATATTTCCCCTTCTTGGGCTGTCGCGATGGACTGGGCTCTTGATAGACTTCCAGCTTCCGGACAGTCGCCGTCATCTCCGCTCACTTCCTTCCCAACTTCTCAGCGCCCCTCAGCTTGGCGCTGCGCGCCCTAGGATTCACCTCTATCTCCTCCTGCTTCGGAACCAAAGGCCGAGGGGTGATAACCCGCACTTTGGGCTCCTGGCTGCAAACGCAAACGGGAGCTTCCGGGGGACAGACGCAAGATTGGGCCAGTTCCCGGAAGGTCTTCTTGACAATCCGATCCTCCAGCGAATGGAAGGAAATAACCACGATCCGGCCACCGGTCGTTAACCGATCCACTGCCTGCCGGAGGGCGTTTTCGATTCCCCCCAGCTCATCGTTGACCGCGATGCGCAGGGCTTGAAAGGTTCTCTTAGCAGGATGGGGCCCCCGTCGACGGGCGGCGGCTGGGATTGCTTCCTTGACGACATCAACTAATTGAAAAGTGGTGACGAAGGGTTCTCTCTGCCGGGCAGCCACGATCGAGGCGGCAATTCGGTCTGCCCATCTCTCTTCTCCGTAACGACTGATAATGTGCCTGAGCTCCATCTCCGAAGCCGTATTCAACAGTTCAGCGGCGGTTCGGGGCACGGACGGATCCATCCGCATATCTAAAGGAGCATTATGCATGTAGCTAAAGCCCCTTTGCGGCAAGTCTACTTGGTGGGACGAGATGCCAAGATCAAACAGGAAGCCATCAACTTCCTCCACGCCTAGATCCGAGAGGACTCCCTGAAGGCCAAAGAAGTTGGCTTTGACCAGGGTAACCTGATCGGCAAATTCCTGGAGGCTTTCCTGGGAAGCAGCGATGGCCGCCGGGTCCCGGTCGATGCCGATCAGCCGACCTCGGGGTCCGATTTGCTCTAGGATAAGGCGGGCATGGCCGCCTCCGCCCACCGTACAGTCCACATAAGTCCCCCCGGGCCGGCAGGCTAGGACCTCCAAGACTTCTCTGGGCATCACTGGAACATGATAATAACTCAAACCGCATCCCCCAATTGGGCCTTAAATGCCCAGCTCGACGATTTTCTCCGCGATTTCTTCATAGGAGGCGGTAGCCTTGTCCATGTACTCATCCCACAATTCCTTGCTCCACAGCTCCACTCGATTAGCAACACCGATGACCACCACATCTTTGGTCATCTGAGCATACTCGCGAAGGTTGTTCGGCAGCATTATCCGCCCCTGTTTGTCCAGCTCACACTCACTAGCTCCGGAAAAGAAAAACCGGACAAACGAGCGGGCATCGCTCTTTGTTAAGGGGAGCTCCTTGAGTTTGTTCTCTAGGGTTTCCCATTCCTTCAGCGGGTAGGCAAACAGACACCCATCCAAACCCCGAGTAACGATGAATCGCTCACCTAGTCCAGCTCGGAATTTGGCTGGAATGATCAGCCGTCCTTTATTATCCAGGGTGTGCTGATACTCCCCCATGAACATGGGCCTAGACTCCCCCGCACCACAATCTCCACCACTTCGCGCCACTTTCCCCCACTTAGTAGTTAATGTTTTCGTGGTCTCCCCCCCGATTCCTCCTCGGCAACGAATTATTTCTGACAAAAAAAGGCGGACCCGCGTCCGCCTAGGTCTGATCTAGATTGGTCAGCTGCAGCTCGAAAATGTCCAGCTCACATTTCAGTTCATCGCCCTTCCAGTAGTTGCAGTTGCTGCAGCTAGGGGGGCCCTCATCCATCGGCCAATACTCAGTGCAAGTCTCACCCACCGCTCGCATCTGTTCCTCGCTCGGCATCGCGCAACCTCCTTTATTCATGTGGCAACTGTCGACCTTCCTAAATATACTGGTATGGTTCCTTCTAACCAGGAAGAAAGAGGAGGCATCGATATGAGTCGACTAGTCTGGACCCTATTGATTTGTTTAGCTGCGTTTAGTTTGACAGTCTCGGCTGCCCCATTCCCCGCTAAACCCATCACCTATATTATTTGCTTTGATCCCGGGGGACAGTCAGATCTAGAAGCCCGGCGACAACAGCCTCTGCTGGAAGAGATTCTCGGCACACCCGTGCTCGTCCAGTACAAGATCGGAGGCGGCGGTTCATTGGGCTGGGCTGAACTGGCCAATAGTCCTCCCGATGGCCACACCATAGCCGGGATCAACATCCCCCACATCATCCTCCAGCCCCTTTTGCGGGGCGATGCCGGCTACTCCACTGATTCCATCATCCCGGTAGCCCTTTTTCAGGCCACCCCCATCGGATTGGCCGTCGCCAAAGACAGTCCATGGCAGACCCTCGATGACTTCATCGCTTACGCCAAGGCCAATCCAGGAAAGGTCACCGTGGGCGGATCGGGCACTTACTCCGGCCACCACCTGGCCCACCTCCAGTTGGAAAAGCTGACGGATACTAAGCTTAGCTATGTTCCTTTCACCGGCGCTGCACCCCAGGTTGCTGCCTTCTTGGGAGGACACGTCGCCGCGATGCTGGCCAATTCCAATGACCTGGTGCTCCACCAGGATAAACTGCGCGTTCTGGCCTTTGGCTCACGGGAAAGGTTCCCTTTGCTTCCCGATGTACCCACCTTCCTAGAGCTGGGTCTGGATATGGTCCCGAGCATCGACCGGGGCGTCGGCGTGCCCAAGGGCACTCCTCCAGAACGGATCGCCGTCTTGGAAGAGGCTTTCTTAGCCATCATGGAGCAGCCGGACATCCAGGAAGCCATGATTGACCAAGGTTTTGTCCCCTTGAGGATGTCGGGAGAGGAATCCCAGCG